>JANNJZ010000425.1:0-1950 GCA_031396065.1 Pyrinomonadaceae bacterium
GAGTCCATCAGGCGACATTTCGAAGCTTTCGGCCAGTTCCGGATACGGGTTCGCATCTGGATCCAGAGCCATGAGGGTGGAATAGATCTGCTCGATCACGACATGCGACATTCCACTTGGCCCGCGCACCGGGTCAAACCCTGCCGGATCAGCCGAAAAAGCAGCCTTCAGAACACCCCCCTGCTGAGGTTCGGCCGCCGAAACCCGAGTGAAAACGCTGCCCGCCAGGACGATGTCCAAGGCCGCCAACCCGGCAGAACCAGCCAGCAGATTCCGTCTGGAAATCCTGTAACTTGACCTGGAATTCGACATGACAACTCCCTCCCTCTGTGCTCTTGGCCTTAGTGACCGTGCGGGAACATTAGTACCTGGAACGCGATGACGCCAGACTGTGCATCGGTTGGCTGAAACGTCCGGGTACCGCTGCTTCGAGCAAGTCCCGATCTTGGCTGAAGAGTGCTCCCATCGGTGGACCGCGGGCCAGTCCGAAGTCATTTGACAATTGCGGACAACATCAGCCATCTTCTTTTTGGTAGATAATCCATAAGCATCTAAAGTTGCCGAGAAAATGCACCCAGGGGCCGTAAAAAAATCGCGCGGAAATCTCCGATTTGAAAGAGCGCTGATGGATGCGGCTCCCGCGATATGGGTGTGGGAGGTTTCCACCAATTTGTTTCTGATCTCAAATCGTGTCCGCGAAATATATGGCTTCACAAACGATCAGCGAGTGGATCTTGAAACATTCTGTGGAGCAACCGAACCGCATGACCGTTCTTGGCTAGAAATCTTTGAATCCGATGCAGTCAATACGGCGTCATTGCCGAGCGAGACCGTGCGCTACCAAATTCAGCGTGCCGACAGCGGCGAGAAAAGATGGATTGAGGCGCGGATCGCCCGGGAACAAGATAGAGATGGGTTGCGCGAAGTTCAGATTTTCATAGGCAATATAGAAGACATCACCGAGCGGGTTCAAGCAAACCACGCTCTCATTGAGAGTGAAGAACGGCTAAGACTCGCTGTGGAAGCGGGCAGAATGGCGATCTGGGAAGTCGATCTTGAATCAGGGAGTGTCACGAACACCCCCGAGCTCAATATGCTGTTCGGCTTTCCAGCGGACGCCAAGCCCACTTTCGACGAACTTCGCTCCAGATATGCACCCGGCGAGCGGGAAAGATTGGCCAAGGAAGGTGCGACATGGGAGGAAGTTCGCGCCCGGTTTGCACGGGGGGAGTTACTAGCCCGTAAGGATCCACATGCTGCGAGTGCCTCAGACAGGACCCAGGTACAAGCTGAAGTGTCGATCATTGTTCCACCAAATAGCGTGAAACGACTCTTGTATCGCGCGCAGTACGCCTACTCGCTAGACGGCCGGCCGCGAATTACAGGCTTTCTCGTTGACATAACCGAAAAGAAGCTCGCCGAGGAGCGGCTCGAAATTCTGGCGCGGGAGCTTCACCATCGCGTCAAGAACTCGCTCGCCGTGGTACATGCGATTGCTTCCCAAACATTTCGGGCGCAGGCGGACACCGAAAGCGGCATGCAGAGTTTCCTGGGACGGCTTCGCGCGCTGTCGATGGCGACGGACATGGTGCTTAATGGCGGAGCAAGCGATGCCGACCTGGTGGATATTGTCGCAAGCATAACCAGCCCCTATCGAACTCCCGGCGCGGATCCGTTCATTATCAAGGGCTCGACAATGCGAATAAGCGGCAAAGTCGCCACCGCACTCAGTATGATACTGCATGAGCTGTGCACCAACGCGCTAAAATACGGATCGCTCTCGCAATCAACTGGCCAGGTCCACTTGCAATGGGAACCAACCGGCAGCGGACAGATTGCATTGGATTGGCGGGAACGGGGCGGCCCGGAGGTCGTGAAGCCAACGCGCAAAGGGTATGGCACGAGACTGATCGAGACGCTCGTCTCAAACGAACTTCGCGGTACTGTAGA
>JANNJZ010000100.1:0-1602 GCA_031396065.1 Pyrinomonadaceae bacterium
CCGGTGGCCGCGTCGAGCGAATAGAGATATCCCGAATCGGAACCGATGAAGACCCTTCCGTCTACGACTGTCGGCTGCCCATACGCTGACGACGTCCACGGCAGTCCAAACGCCCACTTCAGTTCCAGCCTCGCAACCGCAGCCGGTGAAAAGCCATGCCGTCGCAAGTCTTCAGTCGCTCCCGACTCTCTGGGTCCGAGACCTCCGGCCGCCTTCGCCGACTGGTAGCGATTGTTCTTTGTCATGTCTGGGCTCCATCCGTTCCAGGACGGCGCGGATAGATTCGTAACCGGAGGAGATGTGGGGCACTTGTTCGACATCGTCTCGGCGCCCCCACGCTCTGTGGAGCCCAACCGCCTTCCGCTTACCCACTCTGCGATAGCCACTCGTTGCTCGTCCGTCAGGGTGGCCGCGTCGGCGTGCGTACGCATTGTGCCGGTGGTCATCGACTCATAGAGCTTCTCTGGTGTCAACTGCTTGAGCATGTCCTGCGACATCGCGTCGTTCGTGCCTTGAATGCCGTGACACGAGCCGCAGACATTGCCAAAGATGGTGGCGCCCGCTCCCTCGGTTGCTCGTAGCGCCAGCTCACGCTCCAGCGTGGGGGCCGCCTGCTGCTGCGCGAGCGCAGATTCGGACGGCTGAAAGATGGCCAGTGTGACGGTGAAAAAAATCAGAGCCACGCCGATGGTTTGAAACGTCCTCATTGCTTTCCCTCGCTTTTCGGTGAGCCGTTGATGACCGCCGACGCTCGTGTCACCCGAAAAAAGTGGTCCGAGAACTGTCTGCCGTGCCGGCGGGCCCTCGCCGATCTACACACCGCTGTGAGGAACGAAAACATTCATCGCGCCTGCAAAAGCCTGGGCCTGCCGTTGGAAACTGACTGTGACGTTCCAGAGGTGTAGAAGCTTACAGCGCAAGCGTGCGGGGCGAAGAACAGAATGTCACTCGGCATTGTCACCACGCTGTTTTGGCGTGAAGACAAGAGGGATTGCTAAGAAAAAACGCGGAAATCGAGATTTGGCTGGGAGGCAGGAACTCCCGCGCTCACCACGACCCCGCGAGCAGCCCGATGACGCCCGTTACCACGCCGCCGGCGCCAGGAACGGCGGTAAAGGCTGACGAGCCCTCCATCGCAGACCGGATGTACGTGAGATCGTCTGCCGCCGGTTGCTGATCAAGCGACGTTGGGGCTCGGGCACAACATGAATATCGTCAAGGTCGCTTCGACACAAGCGGTTGCCACGTGCGCGCAGCCTCTACCACTTGAAGAATGGCGGCGCTGGTCTGTGGAGCATGGTTCTGATTGTCTACCAATCCTGCATGCGTCGCGCCGTCTATGACGCGCGTGAGGCTGTTTGTCGAAAGCGCAGCTTGCTGGATGAACAAGTCCCGCAATTGTTCAATGGCACCATCGCCTTTGCTTCCCAAAACAATGGCCAGTGGCTTCGACCCCAGACCACCGGCGCTACGGACTTGATCCAGTGCAACAGAGAACGAGGCATCCACGGCTCGAATAGTCTCCAGCGACTTCACCGAGTGAAAGAACGCTTGCACCTCCATGCGCTGTTGGGGGGGCAGGTCCGGATCACTTGAATAAGA
>JANNJZ010000102.1:0-15248 GCA_031396065.1 Pyrinomonadaceae bacterium
GCCGCTTCGGCTCCCGGGGATCCGAAAGAGAGTTTCCCAACCGCAAGGCGGTTGCGTCACCGCAGCAGGCTTTCAACCCCGACGCAACCGCGATGCGGTTGGAAGCAGATTGCTTTGTTTCCCAGGGTAGCCGAAGCGGCAACCCTGGGCTTCGAGGCTTAGCCCCCTTGGGGCAAAGGCACGCTGGCCTCACGGAAACTGGCGTGTATGAGTCAAGTATGTCACCACCTAAATCAAGCCATCCCGGGTTGCGACAATTCTGCAACTGAACGCGGGTCCTCAAATAAAGGCTTTGAGGATACGCTGGGACGGGGACTCTTCAGCGCGGATTCGGCAATTTTAAGTCGCTGACGTCGGCTGATGGCCCAGTTTCCAAACCACTGCAACCACGGCTTGCTGGCCCAGTCCCATTCCCCCAGATACTCTACCGGCACCGCGCCAGTCGCTTTCTTGAATCTGTAGGGACCAGGGTTGCGGACAGGATCGATGCCACCAAGATCACAGGATTGCAAATGAAGTTGCAGGCAGTGCTGGATCATCGCCCAAATCACTGCGTATGAGGAATGAAGCTGGCGACCCTGCTCCGTAGTTACCGAAAGGAATGCCCTTGCCCGGTTGCCTAGAATCAGCCAGCCATGCAGGCTGACCAGTTGACCTTGCTCGTTGGTGCCCCGGTAGAGAACTAACTGATCTTTCAAGTGCACGATGAGTTGCTCAAACTCTTCCCTGGAATGCTGCTCCTCCAGACCTTTCAAACACTGCATCTCGTCATACGCTGAAACGATCTCATCAACACTTGGGTTGGTCCATTGCTGGACCGTCAAGTTACCTTCCTGGGCTCGGCGCAAATTCCTGCGCCAGTTTCGCTCGCAGCCGCCCAGCAATTGATTCTCATCCTTCGCCAGGTCAAGCCTCAGTGAATAACAAGTCTGCAGGTTGAACCACGATCTTTGCCAACCCTGTGCAGTCAATCTCAAAGCGTCTTCAACCTGTCGTTGACGGTCGCAACGGAAGCGACAGTAGACCCTCTTGAAACCCGTCGTTTGCTTTATCGCTTTCTGGAACCCTGCATCACAGACAGAGAGGTCGCCAACCGGTCCGCCTTCGCTCCATATCAAGCCGATTCCAAGCGGATATCGGCGCAATAGGCCCAACATCATGGCGACGATCTCGTCGTGCTCATTGAAGGCGGCCCAATGGCATGGTTCCCAACCCAGGGCGCGCTGGTACTCACCCCAAGCGTAGGTCTGGAAAGGCGTACAGTCGTCAAGCCGCAGGAGTGCCTGGTCCCAGCTTTTTTGAGCCGCCTCATTGTTTAGCAGCTGCCATGTAGCCATATAGCGATCTCCTCACGACACTCTTTCAAGCCAACACTCCCGCCAAAACAGGAACGATTGACGGGGGCAAAGACGGTGGCATACACCGTCACAGGTCGCTCCTTCCAAAAGCACGGTGTCTTTTATCTTGCGCTGCCGGGGTGTCGCTTCCAGCACAATGTTTTCTACCCGGTCTTGCACCCGCAATACCTGCCCGCAAAAACTCAACATCGTCGGAGCGAATAGGAGGTTCTGATGTTTGCCGGCGGAATCGAGCGTCTGCTGGATCTGAGCAAGGGATTTCACCCTTACCAAATCTCCAGGTTGGAGGTTGAGCGGCTGACCGCGAAAGTCTCCGGCTGAACCCGCGACAAACCGCCACGATTTCAGTTTGCCGATGTGAGCTACCTTGTTGTAGAAGGCAATCAATAAGCTTTGAACGAAACGCACGATCGAGGTTCGATTGTATTTGAGATCCCAAAGATATTGCTTCGGTTCCCACCACGGGAGCGGCGTCGAAGCGTTGAGAATTTCGGAGGATTGGCAAAAGAACTGACCTTCTGCCATTGCCAGTGATTCGAGATCCGCGCGGCAAACTTTGGGTACATGGAACCCGTTGGACGAAGCCGCTGAGCCACTGCGTTTCAGCCACGCTTCGTTCCAAAAAATGAGACAAGCTCGGCCACAACCGGAATGGCTGCTGCCATCGCATCGTGCTTCTTCGAGGAACACGGTATTGTCGAACTGCCGCATTTCCTGATCATCAACACACGTCTTGAAGGCCCGTGCAGAGACGCGAAAGGTCTTGCCACAGAACTTCAGCATCTCCGGCATGAAGGGGAGATTATCAAGGGTTCCCTTCTCGTTCAGCGTTGCCAGGATCTCGGCTTCAGAGCGCACTTCAACCAGATCGCCTGGTAACAACTTACCAGCTACGGAGTTCGTTAAAATAGTCGTTGCCATAGTTATCGTCTGAACCTATCCCGCCTCTGAGTGACGTGTCGCGCAAACAAGACTCACGGTATGGCTACCTAGAAAGTTTGAGCATTCAATCCCCAAGTTTGCGACTTCTCTAGTTCTTGATTCCAAGTTAGTGTAAACGCTGAATCGGCAGTTGTTTTCAAGGAATGCCGTGGCTTTGCGGCCATTGAAAAGTACAAACGCAGATGACGGAACGACGCTGGAGGCTGGTTGGAAAAGCGTTGTGTGGCGATCAGTGATCTGCTCGTCCAGGAGCCGGCGGCAGGAACCACCGCCTTGGCAGACAGCGTGAAGAGAATTTCAAATTTCAATGGAAAGACGTTTGGAAGGAAGAGCTGAAGAGCTGTCTGAAGCGTGTCGCAGCGCACCTGCACTGATCCAGCCGATGAGGAGCCAGCCGACCGGCGCCACGGAGTAGAGCGTGAAGGTATTGCCAAAGAAGCTATTGAGGATCAGCACAGGCATCAAGGTTGCGGCTATGCGCCACACCCTCGCCTCGGAGGAACCTGGCTCGGCCTGACGAAACAGGCGCCAACTCATTAGGGCTGCGCGGAAAAGTATCCACATGAAAAGCAACGCCGCGGGCAGGCTACACATGATTGCGGTAGAGATGAAGTAACTATCGATCGGCGGTAATTCATCCTCAGCATTGTTGAAGCGCCACGCGGCCAATGATGTTCCGCCGACGCCGATGCCCAATGGATGGGACGGAATGAATTCCGTAAACAGGTAAGTCCAATTTGTTAGTCGCTCCTGCAAACTGCCTTCATCGGTTGGGTTGAGTGTGCCTCGGGCAGTGTGTGAGAGCATGCCCTCAATCCTTTCGTCCTCACCGTGACTCAACATGTCGTCATTGGTTGGCGCTTTGACCAGGACAAGTACGAGGAGCAGCGGCACCAACGCCATTAAGACGCGGCCACCGGCAGCGCGCCATGTGCGTGCCCCGGATAGAAGCAGGACCAGAACTCCTAGAATGAGCCCGAACATTGCCGTGCGCTGACCGGTAGTCAATAGCATTGCTGTTAACGCGGCGCCGCCCGCAAACCAGCCCGCGCGTCTTATATTGCTAGACGCACAGGCACCAAAACCGAATGCGATGAGAGCACCGACTTCAATGTAACGGCCCCACTCTTCCGCGCTGCTGTACGTGGCCAGTGCGCGTTTGACTAACCCTACCTGGATCGAGTCGTAGAACTCGGTATTGTCGATCCAATATTGCTCAAAACTGGGGAATCCGAATGTAAGTTGGTAGAGCCCGTAAATCGAAGTAAGAATCCCGAGCACAACTATCAAACGAAAAGCCGTTTCGATGAATGCCGGCTTGATGGTTTGACCAAAATAAAACCAGGCCACCGGCACCAGCATAAACAAGGCGCCGGAGAGACCGACGGTGATGCCACCTTGCAGTGGATTGAAGATTTGCAGGAAGTAGATCAATCCCAGGATTGTCACCTGTCCCGCCAATGGGGTCTCGCGAAAGATCAGCAGCTTCCGGCGCTGCACCAGCATGGCAAAAGCCATCAGGGTGATCAGCGGGGTTACAACGTGGATCGGATCGGTTTGTGAGTAGGGCAAGAAGAGATATTGGGCGCGCCGCAGGAAACCTCGCAGCGGCTCAAACAACATCATGGCAAACAGTCCCGCTTCGAGACTAACGAAAAGGGCCATCGCTAAAGACCCGGCAAGCGTACCTAGTCCGAGAAAGCGCAGGGCTTCGCCACCGGCGTTCACGGCCCAAGCGGCGAGCGCGGACAGAGGGAGTGTGACCAGGGGCCAAAGCCTTAGCGGATGGCGCGGGGCACTAGCTTGTTCGAGGGCTTGGCTGCTCATGATTGATTAGTCGCTGGGCGCTATTTCAGGGTATAGAGTACAAGCTTTAGCTTGCGTGTTGGTCAGCGGCAACCTAAATGCTACCACCCCACGCGGCCTGCCCGCGCCGGGGGCCCCGGGGTTGGACTCTAAACGCCTGTGGCGCGGCAAACCATTCTTTCCGAGGTTCACCTGGCCACTGCTAGTCTTGGCCAGGCGCGAGCCGCCACAATACTGGAGAGCAATCGAGCCCCGGTTGTGAGTTCCGGCACACATGATGATGGCGCGACCGAACCAAGAAACTGCAACACCCGAAAGGCAAAGACGCTGGTATCAAATTTCTCGGCATGTCGCCGCAGTACCTGCTGATCCCACGTGCGACTTTCAAACTTCTCGATCGCTTCAACCAAAGAAGCGCTGGTGGGTTTCTTGAAGAAGACGCCGGTGCGGTTTTCAATCACCGTTTCATTCGCACCGCCTCCCTTAAATGCGATCACTGGCCTGCCGGAGGCATTTACCTCAAGGGGCACCATGCCAAAGTCTTCTTCGCCGGGAAACAACAACGCTCGACAGCGACTCGCATAGTGGTTTACCCGCCCGTCCGGCTGACGGCCCAGGAACTCCGTTTTGGGTCCGGCGAGTTTTTGCAGTCGTTCGCGATCGGGACCGTCGCCGATAATTATCAGCCGGCGACCCAGACGCTTACATGCTTCTATGGCAAGATCGATGCGTTTATAAGGAACCAACCGCGACAGCACCAGATAGTAGTCATCAACCCGGGATGACATGTGAAATCTGTCAACGTCGATGGGCGGAGGAATAACAACCGCATCACGATCATAGACTTGCTTGATCCGGTCCGCCACGATTTGTGAATTGGCAATGTAATAGTCGGGCTTTCGCGCCGCACGTAAGTCCCACTTCTTGAGTCCCCACAGGGAAAGCGGCAATAGTGATTTCGTAACCCTGCCGAAACTTTCCCGCGAGGCATAATCCTCATAGCGCCAGACCCAACGCATCGGCGTGTGACAGTAGCAAACATGAACTGCGTTGCTCCGTCGCTTCACACCTTTGGCATAGCCCGAGCTGCTGCTAAAGATCAGGTCATACTCAGAAAGATCGAAGTTCTCGACCGCCAGGGGATAGAGCATGAAGTACTGTCGAAACCGACGCTCCATTGCCGGCAAGTGTTGCATAGCCGATGTGCGAATATCAGCACCTCGCAACTCTTTCGGCAGACGGTGCGGCAGCGCCACAGTTGTGTAAATGGGAGCAGACGGGAAAGAGTCGTGCATGGCCGCGGCCACGCGTTCGGCGCCACCCATCTGTATGAAGTAATCGTGTACGAGTGCAATCTTTGACAATAGACTTAACCCTTTCTATTACTTCTGTATAAGACTCAGAATCGAACCGGATTCCCAGTGAATACGGGCATGAAGTGAGAGAATGATCTGCTGCGGATTAACCGGTAAGCGCGGATATGACAAACCGGAATCAAGCAATTAGGCACAGGCGGTTCCTACCCATTCCGGCTTGTAGAAACGATTGCCGTCGAGTCTTAACTTTAGATTTGATCGGCGTGAATTCGGGTAGATCTGCGGCTGATCTCTGGTGGCGGTTTTAGCTCGCACCTCGGGCCATGAGTATGGCGGGAATGGTTCTCAACAGAATCTTACCGTCAAGACCCAGCGACCAGCGATCGATGTATTCCAGATCGAGCTGCATCCATTGTTCGAATGACAAGTTGCTGCGTCCGGAGACTTGCCAGAGGCATGTCAGTCCCGGCTTAACGCTGAAGCGACGTTTTTGCCAGGCCACTTCCATCCGCATCGCATCTCGAACTGAGAGCGGTCGTGGGCCAACTATGCTCATCTGGCCAAGGATCACGTTAACGAGTTGTGGCAATTCGTCGATGCTCATCTTGCGCAGCCACTTGCCCACGCGCGTCGTGCGCGGGTCGTTGGTTATCTTGAAGATCGGGCCCGACTTTTCATTCAGGTGCTCAATTTGTTCCATGCGCTCTTCGGCATCTACACACATCGTGCGGAACTTGATCATGCGGAAACGTCTCTTGTTGAAGCCGACCCGCCCCTGAATAAAAAACACCGGCCCGCTCGACTCAAGCTTGATCGCCAGGGCGGCTATCGCGAGCAGCGGAGATAGGACCACCAGCGCAATCGAGGCCACCAGAATGTCCAGCATCCGCTTGATTTCAGTGCGCCAGGTAACCGGCGGAGCACTGTGCAACGAAAGCAGCTGGGTGCCTTCAAATTCAGACGGGTGAGAGCGCGCCAGGCGGTGCGGAAAATGATCCGAGAACAAATGCACCATAATGCCTTGCTCTTCAAGCAAGTTGATGGCGGTTTCTATTTGCGTGTACTGAGACTTGATCGGCAGAGCGACGAAGACCTCGTCAATGACGTCGTGGGCAATAATAGTCGGCAGGTCATCTACGCCGCCGAGTCTGGGAACGTCTTTGAGTCCGTCGCCGTTGAAGTTTGTTTCGTCATCAACATAGCCGATGATGCGATAGCCAAGATCGTTGCGCTCTCTTACCTCGTTAGCAAACCAACGCGCGCGCGGTCCTCCACCAACAATCAAGAGTGTCTTAATGTTGTGGCCTCGCAGGCGCAAACGTCGCAGGTTAAGTCGCAACATGACTCGCATCGTCGAGATGAGCACAAATCCAATCAGGCCAACACAGGTCGCGGTCCAAAAGTTGATCGTCTTCCAGTCGCCAATTTGCGCCACCATCAACAGCATCAATGAAGCCAGGAACACTGCCCGAGCAATTTCTCGTAACTCTTCAGCAAATAGGCTGAGGCGGTGCGAGCGATAGATCCCCTGGAGATTGAAAACGATGTACCAGACGAGCAACATGCACACGGCGAGTAGCGCGTTTCCGATCTTCACTCTGGTGGACAGAAACTCGATCGCGTATTCGGAGACCGGCACCCGCGCCTCGGCTGCATAGTTCAGGACTATCGCCAGGCTCAGCGCGCACAGCATCAGCGCAAGGTCGCTGACCTTTAGAAAGAGATTCGCAAGTTGTCCGTATCGAGCGATCATAGGTAATTTCGTAGTGTCAGAATAAGACTCTCACTTGCAATCTCTGTGCGTCCTCTGTGCTCTCTGTGTCTCTGTGGTGGGTGTTTTCCGCTGTTTTCCACCACGGAGACACAGGGAGCACAGAGGGCGCACAGAGAAAAACTCTGATTAGGACACTACCCACTTGCGGGTTAGCGAATCAGCGGATTCAGGAACGTAGCCAAACTGGCTATCCTCACGTAGCGTTCAAGCTTGCTCAGCCGGTTACGGGGCACGTAGATCATGTCTCCGGGTTGCAAGGTAAGATCGTTTTCCAGGTCGCTGGTGCGCGTCAGCGATTTGAAGTTCAAACTTCTCACTTCGGCCGTATCGGCATTGAGCTTTCGAAACACCAGAATCTGCGATGACTTGGCGCTATCTTTGAAACCACCAGCCATCATCACAGCTTGAACCGCGGTCAGCTTTTCTCGCATCTCAAGTCTGCCGGGTAGTGCCACTTCGCCGGCAACTTGCACATAGGGCTTTTGAAACTCTTTCAGAATTACAGTCAGTTCCGGTGATTCCAATCGAGTTCTTACCTGGGCCAGAATCAGGTTGCGGACCTGGGTCAGGTCCCGGCCCGCAACTTTGACATCTCCGCCAATCTGCAGAGACACATAGCCGTCGGGTTGAACCGTAACCGTCTGATTAAACTCGGGGGTGTAGCGATATTGAATGTCCAGGACATCGCCCGGGTTAAGCGTGTAGCGAATGTCGTTACCAAACGTACCCAGCCTAGGCGCGGGTGTTTGCGCCGTTTGTTTTTGGGCGTGCACCGCCAGCGTCAGTGCGGTCGTCAGGAGCGCGATGGCAACAATTCTTCTAATAAACACGGTAGGAACCTCTGTTACATCCTGCGGTATAGCCAATCAGGCACTGGATATTGTCTTTGGTTAAGAACAAACCCGAGGAGCGTTCCTCCGGCGTTCTTCAGCATTTCCTGGCAATGCTGAATCTGACTGCGGCGTGTCTGAGCTGCCTTCACTACCATGGCAACTCCATCAATGATCGGGGCCAGCGTGATCGCTTCGGAAGAAACCGACGGGGAAGGACAGTCAATCAATACGTAATCGAAGTTCCAGCGCAGCGCATCAAGGCAGGCTTTGCGATATTCGGAACTCGAGTCCCAATCGCTCGCCCCACCGAAACCTCGGGCGGCCATCACGTGAGTTGCCGACTCAGCAACGGAAAGCGTTAGCAGATTGTCTATTTCTGTTTCTTCGCAGTGGCTCGAAATGTGGCTGGGATCTGCAAGGTTCAGACTTCCCAGGGCCTCTGCATCACAAAGAAGTACGCGCTTCTGGGTTTGGGCCGCCAACTCCTTCGCCATGAGATCGACGACGTAGCTAACCCCTTCGCCTCGAGTTGCAGAGGTGAAGGCGACCACGCGATGGCGCAGTTTTCCCTGGCCATCGACGGCCTGAAAAACGGTCCTGATTAGTTCAAGATAGAATCCCACTTTGATTATTTCCTGCTCGCCTTAAGTTGTGTGTTGAATGTTTAGTCGGGCACCCACTCAAACTGCGGCTCGCTAACCTTTGGTTGAGAGAGTGTCGGCTGAGATACCTCTCGGGCTTCTTCTGCGGTTACCGCCGCGCGCGGCCTCCGGCCATCTTTAGGGACGGAAACTAACACTCTTTTTCCCGTTAGAGCCTCAAGTTCGCGAGGCGTGGTGACGGTATCGCGCATGAGTTCAACGACAAATACGCTGCCGCCGCTAAGCAATAAACCAAGAACCATGCCCAGCACGAGATTCAGGAGACGGTTGGGCCGGGCCGGCAACTGCGGCTGTGCCGGGGCTTCCGCAACTGAAACGTTGGTAATCTTGTTTTCGTCAAGCTCGTCGGTGATGCGCGCTTGTTCTTCCTTCTGCTTATAGAGTTGATAACTGTCTTCAGTCTGCTTAACCTTCCGATTGAGATCCTCGTAGGCTGCAGTGCTACCCTCCAGGCGAGAAAGCAACGCTTCGTATTGACCTACTTGTCCCAGCAGCATTTCGTGCCGCCCTTCGGCTCCAGCCAGATCCACTCGCCCACGAGCCAGCTCGGTTTCAAGCGTCTGCCGCAAAGGGTTTAGACCGGTGGATTGCTCAGTTGCCGTTTCACTCGTTGCTCGCTCAAGGGCTGCTCGTGTGGTTTTGATTTGCTGGTCAACCTCTTTCACCAGTCGGTCGTCGGGGCGAAACTTCGTCAGGAGCTGGGTGCGCCGATTTTGCAGTTCTACGATCAGGGTATTCATACGCTCAGCTGAATACTGGTTCGGCAAGGTCCGGCTCTGCGTTACGATGCGCGGTTGGAGGCTTTGTAGCTGCTGTTCGACCTTGGCGATTCGATCGCCGACTTCCCTGAGGTAGGCCTTGGTCTCCATCAACCGCGACTTAGCTTCCGCAAGTTTCAGCACGGTCTGCTCTTTCTGCTGCGTCAGCGAAATCACATTGGCCGTTTGCTGAAAATTCGAACGCTCCTTCTCGGCAGCTTGCAACTCGCCTTCGTACTCATCCGCTTTTGTCTTGAAGAAGTCGTAGGTTCCGGGAGGTCTGTGCAGTTTTAAATGCTTTTCGAGGTAAAGGTCCTGGAGCTTGCGCAGCACTGCCACGGCCATTTCAGGCGAACTGGAAGAATATTTGACATCAATAATGTTCGCCTTCTTTACCGGAGTGATCAGGAGATCCTTTGCCAAACGCCGGGCTGCCTCTTCAACTTGCGCGGCCTGGCTGTGAGTGGCTTCTTTAAGTCCAAGACGCACCAGGATGGAATTGTCAGTTTTGAATAATCCGCATTCCGTTACCACCTGTTTCAGCAGGTCTTCGGAGGTAAGCAGCTCAATCTCAGAATTGATTTGATTCTCCGAGACTTCGCTGACGGAAGATGTGCCACCGGATCCAGTTGTCCGTTCCGGGGTAATAGGGACATCAGACCGTGTATTCTTGACGAGAACCTTCATGCGCGACTCATATTCGTTAGGCGTTAGAAAGGCCATAACGCCAGAACCGAGTGCGACTGCCAAAAATGTCGCTACGATCAGTAGTTTGTGACTGAATATCACACTAGCTACGTCGCGGACGGAGAGCTTCGCCTGATCCGATGTGCTGGGGCTGTCGTTTTTCATAACCAATGTCTGCACATCATTTAAATGGGCAATCGATGTTCTATTCCGCTTTTTCTGGAAGTCTTCGTCTCGGCCCGAGCGAATTCAATTTCGCAGGCGATGAAGAAAATAGAAGGTCCTGTTTGTGGGAAATCGCAGAACCTGAGAAACTGCTGGACGCTCGATTTCCACTTTTGCTTGTTTACGTTTTTGAATGTTCCTGACTACGCAAAACAACCAATGACAACCACTTCCCAAACATCGATGGCCTTAGCCTCCACGGCCAACATACGCGACTGCTTTCCAGCACTTGAGCGTTCTCTAAATCAAAAGGCGGTTGCTTATTTCGATGGGCCCGGTGGCACCCAAGTCCCACGTCAGGTGGTGGAGGCGATGGCCGATTATCTCTACCATCACAACGCGAATACGCATTGGGCCTATCCAACCAGCGAAGAAACAGACGCGGCTTTGGAAACTGCGAGGCACGCCTGCGCCGACTTCTTGAATGCACGCCCCAGTGAAATAGCGTTTGGCGCAAACATGACGACGCTCACCTTCCATCTGGCGCGAACGTTGGGAGCGAAATATGGAAGTGGTGATGAGATTGTGGTGACGGAATTGGATCACCATGCGAACGTGGCGCCCTGGCAAAGGCTGGAAGTTGAGCGTGGCGTAAGCGTAAAAACGGTTAAAATGATCCCTGAAACGGGCCAATTAGACTGGGAACACTTTGAGGAGGCGATAACTAATCGTACCAAAGTGGTAGCAATTGGCGCCGCGTCGAATGCGCTTGGGACTATCAACGACGTGCACCGGGCGATCCAACTGGCGCGTTCCGTCGGCGCGCTGGTTTTCGTAGACGCGGTTCATTATGTGCCGCACGCCCTGGTCGATGTAAAAGAACTCGACTGCGATTTTCTGGCCATGTCCGCTTACAAGTTTTACGGACCACACATCGGAGTGCTGTTCGGAAAGTTCGCCTTGCTAGAGTCAATGGCCTTTCCAAAACTGATCCCAGCCCCCGACTCTCCGCCCGAGAAAGTTGAGACCGGGACGCAGAATCACGAAGGCATTGTTGGCGCGGGAGCCACCATTGATTTTCTGGCGTCATTAGCGAGTGGGGACTCGAGGCGATCGCGCCTGGCAGCGATTTATGCAGAATTACACGAGCGCACCGGAAGATTAACGCGAATGCTATGGGACGGATTGGCTTCGATAAATGGCGTTCGACTCTATGGTCCCTCGCCTGACTTTCCGAGGACGCCGACCATTGCATTTACCGTCAACAGCGTAGCGTCAACGGAAGTTGCACGCCGACTCGCCGCGCGAGGGTTGTTTCTTTCACACGGAGATTTTTACGCGGCCACGGTAGTAGAGCGCCTGGCGGTGGGTGATGAAGGCCTGGTGCGAGCCGGATGTGCCTGCTACACAACCGCGGACGAAATCGACCGGTTGATTGAAGGCGTGGGTGACATTGCGACCACGAAGTAGGTTTTCATGTGATGGCGTTCGCGGTTGCGCCATCGGAGTCGTTCGCGCCTGCGCCTGATGTCGTTCGCGGCTACGCCGCCTGATGTGCGGAAGGTCTCTGACCTTCCGCCTAGCCTGGAATCTCCACGGGGCTATGCCCCGAATGCGCATTGAGGCGACACGACTCTCACCCAGGGGCATAGCCCCGACGATCATCGGAGGACGACGGAAGGTCGGAGACCTTCCGCACATCAGAGGGCAAAGCCCAACGAAAAGAGTTCTCGCTTAGTCCCGAACCGCATTGATGAAATCGGCCAGGAGACCATAAGCGGTACTCTGCAAGTTCGGCCGATGGGAAGTAATCGTTAGTCCCGGCATCATGTCGAGCTCAAAATGAACCGCTAGCGAAGTGCCCCTGACATTTCCAAGCGGATCGCTCAAGGCAATTTGCTCAGGCCGCACTGTCGCAGCCACACTGCCGTTCTCCCCCACCCTTCCTCGCGCAACCAGCTTGAATGGTTTGCCCTCCGCACGCGCTGCCTGCACAATTCCAGGTCTAAGCCCACGAATACCTTCCCTGCTCACGTCAGCTGGTTTCAACGGAGCGTTCAATAGCACACTGGCCAGCGCGCACACTTTTACGGTCGAATCCCAGCCGTCAATGTCGTGACTTGGATCGGTTTCAGTCACGCCCAGTTCCTGCGCAGTTCTCAATCCCTCTTCAAATGAACGCCCTTCCTCCATTGTCTCGATGATCACATTGGTCGTTGAGCTGAAGACGCCACTAAATCCCCGCAGCCTGACCGCAGGCAAAGTCTCGCGGAACAGCGAAAATACCGGCGCGCTGTCGAGTACGGTTGACTCAAAAAAGAACCGCTTTTCCATGGTGCGCGCCAGATCATTCAATTCGCGAAAGCCGTAAACCACCACGCCTTTGTTCGCCGTGATTGCATGAGCACCTGATTGCAGAACCTCACGGAGGTATGCAATGGCTGGTTGACCGGAGTCCGGATTGAGCGAGGTTGTCTCAAACACAACGTCTGGCTGCGACGCCTTAAGCCACTCGGTGATGCTGGTTGAACTCAAAGAATTCTGGGAGGTGACCGGGTTTGAAAGTGAATCTGCGATAGCAAACGCTTCCGCGCGTTCGATCCCTGGGACTTTGGACAGCCAACCAATCCGCCGGCTGGCGACGCCGGTTACTCGAAATTCAATTCCGTAAAGGTCTCGTAACTCCGCCGACTTCGCCGTCAGGAGACGCGCCAACGCTCGTCCCACATTGCCGAAACCCAGAAAACAGAGATTGTATTGTTTCATTCGTCTTTCCGATCCGCGCGTCGTATTATTACGCTTGAATAAACGGTCGACAGGATTCACGACATTCACAAGATGGAGACAAAAGCGACCGCGGCGATGAGCGGCTCGAATCGTTTCAGCTCATCGACAGCCTTAGCCTTCTCTAGAATTCTATCTTGTAAATCCTGTTGATCCTGTCTAACTAACTTCGATGAAACAATACCACGATCTACTGAAATCAATTCTGGTAAACGGCCACGAACATCACGACCGCACTGGCGTCGGGACGATCTCTCATTTCGGATATCAAACGCGATTTGACCTGCGAGACGGCTTCCCAATCGTGACCACTAAGAAGATCCCCTTTCGCTGGATTGCCGAAGAGTTGTTCTGGTTCCTTTCCGGCAATACCAACGAAGCAAACCTACGAGCTAGAGGAGTAGATATCTGGGCCGAATGGGCCGACGAAGAACACACGCGGCGTTTCAATCGAGACGCTGGCGATCTTGGCCCGGTCTACGGATACCTGTGGCGGTCTTTCGGCGGTGATTATCCGGAGAGCAATGGAGTTGACCAGATCGCAAGTCTCATTGACGCGATACAGCGGAATCCAAATTCGAGACGATTGATTGTCACGGGTTGGGACCCGCGGCAGGCTGATAAAGTGGATCTGCCCCCGTGTCACACGTTATTTCAGTTTAAGGTGGAAGGCGGGCGCCTACTCCATTGCCAACTGTACCAGCGCTCGGCAGATGCCTTCCTGGGCGTACCGTTTAATATCAGTTCGTATGCGCTGCTAATGCATCTGGTCGCGCACGTCTCCGGATTGGAAGTGGGCGAGTTTGTTTATACCCTCGGCGACTACCACATCCCTACGCATATTCCAGACGGTACGCGTGATTGCTGAGCGCCATTTTCACCGGCTTTTAACATGTGAAACTTATGCGTACAGTACGAGTATCTGTTCGAATCACGTTGTTCAGCCAAATTCGCTAGAAAACAATTACGATGAAACAGTACCAGGACCTTCTAAACGATATTCTTCAGCATGGCTTGCCGAAAAGTGACCGCACCGGTGTCGGCACGCGCTCAGTCTTCGGTAGACATCTACGGTTCGATTTAGGTGAGGGATTTCCTATCGTCACCACGAAAAAGCTGCACCTTAAATCTATCATCTATGAGTTGCTTTGGTTTCTCAGAGGTGAAACGAACGTGCGCTTTCTTAAGGAACACGGAGTCAAGATTTGGGACGAGTGGGCCGATCAGAACGGTGAGCTAGGTCCAGTTTACGGTCAACAGTGGCGAGCTTGGAAATCCGCTGACGGCGAACCGATCGACCAGATTTCTAATGTAATTGATGCTATCAGAACAGACCCAAATAGCCGTCGGCTCATTGTTAGTGCTTGGAACGTGGGTGAGTTGGGGGCTATGGCACTACAGCCTTGCCATGTTCTTTTCCAATTCTACGTCGGAGGTGGAAAACTATCCTGTCAGCTTTATCAGCGGAGTGCCGACGTCTTCTTGGGTTTACCATTCAACGTTGCCTCATACGCTTTGTTGACTCACATGATCGCACAACAGTGCGACTTAGGAGTCGGTGATTTCCAAATAGTTACTGGGGACACCCACCTTTATGAAAATCACCTGGAGCAAGCACGATTGCAACTCACCAGAGAACCTTACCCGCTAGGGCAATTAAAAATCAGAAGAAAGCCACGTACGATTTTCGACTATGAATATGAGGACTTTGAATTCATAAACTATCAATTTCATCCTCATATTCCTGCCCCCGTAGCTGTTTGACCTTGGAAGGCGCTGATTACTGCCGCGGCTATTTGCAGAATTGGCTGTATCAGGGTATCGGCTTTGTCCCTAACCGCATCCCCGAAAAGCGCACCAGAAAACTCTTAGCAGCCGATCAAGTCACTCGATCAATTACTGACCGGTTTAAACAATAAGTCAACTGAAATCTTTTACACCCGAACAGTTCAGTCCAGATTCAGCAGCAGGTCTTCGGTTTTGCTGTGAGAATACTTTCCGATGATTGGTCCGAGAGCACCAGCGAATTTTGAGCGTCGCTGCTGAGTATCGGGAGCGATCTGGACTTCAGCAAAGAATAGCTGGCCAATCGCAGTGGACGGATGTGGGTTCGGTTTGAACCCTACCCGCTTTTAAGAGGGAGGTCGGAGTCGCTGGACCGAC
>JANNJZ010000135.1:0-1858 GCA_031396065.1 Pyrinomonadaceae bacterium
GATCGCCTCGATGAACTCGCGCAGACAGCCGTGCCCGCCGCGCGACTCGGTGACCATGAAGGCCTCGGCGCGCGCCTCGTAGACGGCGTCGGTGCGGAGTTCCGCTAATAATATCCGTCCATGGCTCGTATATCTCGCATAGTTGTCCCTGACTACCCCCACCATGTCACCCAACGAGGTGTCCGCTCAATGGATGTCTTCAATTCGGATGAAGACCGCCGGGCTTATCTCGGTTTCCTGTCAGAGGAAGCAAACCGCTCCGGACTGGATATCCTCGCGTGGTGCCTCATGACCAATCATGTCCATTTTGTAGCTGTTCCGCATACGGAATCGGCGCTTGCCCGTGGGTTTGGCGAGGCGCACCGACGCTATACCCGTATGAAGAACTTTGCTCAGAAAGTGCGCGGCTATCTGTTCCAGGGAAGATTCAGCTCAAGCGTACTTGACGAAAATCACCTGTTGGCGGCAGTTCGCTATGTGGAATTGAATCCCGTTCGAGCCGGCATGGTTACCCACGCATGGGATTATCCCTGGTCGAGCGCCAGCTTCCATACAGGTAAGACAGAAACTGACCTACTGGTTAAAGAGAGGACATTGTCAGGTTTGATATCCGACTGGGAAGGGTTTCTTGTCGGGAATATGGCCGGTGAGGTTGACCGGATCCGGATGGCCACACAAACAGGGCGTCCGGCAGGAGATGATATCTTCATTGCCAAAGTTGAAAATATGACGGGTCGTGATCTGAGCAAAGGTGCTCCTGGTCGTCCGAGGAAACAATAATCGGATATTATGTGCCCTGTTATCGAAATAATATCATTGAGGTAGCGTCATGAACAACGAACCCTTACCCCAGTCAGAATTTATTCTCTACCAGACCGAAGACGGGCGCACCCGCATTCAGTGTCGCTTTGAAAATAAAACCTTGTGGCTGACCCAAGCGCAAATTGCCGAGTTATTTCAGACGACTCCACAAAATGTCACGCTCCATCTGAAAGCCATTTTTGCCGATGGTGAACTGGATGAGGCGGCAACCTGTAAGGATTACTTACAAGTTCGGTGGAAGGCAACCGCGAGGTTTCCCGCATCTTGTGTGTAGGTCATGTCATTTCGACAGCCCTTCTGGGGTCATGGGGGGGTAACGAAGGCGCAACGATCATCAAAGCCAATAGATAATAAAAGATCAGAAGGAATACCTAGCGGTCTCTCTACCATTTCAAGCACCTGCTCCGCTGAGCAAAGTCCATTAAAGTCCAGCAGAATGCGGTGAAAGTTGTTAGTTTAGTGAAAGTTTGGTGAAAGGTCCGGTTCCTTTTACATCACGCATTTTTTTGTTTTTCTTCTTCTGTTTGAGTCCGCACAAAACCCACCTTGAGACCAAATGGCTTGGCAATCTTCTGCAATGTCTCCAGCGTCGGGTTGCCGCGATCATTCTCGATCTCCATTAGCACTCTGGGGTAGATCTTCAAAACCTTCTCCGCGTAGTCCTTTTGGGTTAGGCCAACGATTTTTCGCATGCTCTTAGTGGCAGCACCCAGTGATATATCGCCTGAAGCCAGTTTCTCGAAGAGGAGTTCTTTTTTTTCCCTGATAAGTTGGTTTTTCACTTTCCCGCTTGTTGATTTCGCTCTGATTATCATAACCTACCTCCAACAAGCCGCAAATCGGCGGCTATCTCTCTACAGCGTATTTCAACTCCAGCGATGACTTCTCTCTCGACACCGACTTGATCCATTAAAGCTGGGAGTTCTTCCACCGGTTCGGCAAATGAGTAGAGAAATTCCAGTAAATCATGTTCGTCGTTATGCAGATTTCCAAGATATTCTCCTACGGCGATCCAATCTGGACGTCCTTTTCGCGG
>JANNJZ010000180.1:0-34911 GCA_031396065.1 Pyrinomonadaceae bacterium
GGCCGAGGTGGAAAGCGCCCTCGTATCCCATGAAGCCGTGGCCGAAGCAGCCGTGGTGGCCCGGCCTGATGAACTTAAGGGATCTGCGATCGTTGCCTTCGTGACGCTCGAAGGTTCGCACCAGCCATCGGAGCAGTTGAACGAGGAACTGCGCGCGCACGTTACGAAAGAAATCGGAGCGCTCGCTCGTCCGGACGAAATTCGGTTTTCCGATGCCCTGCCAAAAACTCGTTCCGGCAAAATCATGCGCCGGCTGTTGCGTGAGATAGCCACGAGTGGGACTGTCGCGGGCGACGTCACCACCCTCGAAGACTTTTCAGTTTTGGAAAAGTTGAGGACCGACGAAGAATGAGAACAAGAATTTCATAAGTCAGGTACAATACGCGCTGTCTCTAGACGAACAAGGAGTTTGCATAACATGTCTCGCGTTGTTGAACCAGAGCCTCGTTCCGGACCACGTTATTTAGTATCATTCGAAGTCCGCGCAGAATGGGATGAGCCAGGAGGCTCCCATGTCATGTCCGTGGGCACAACGGAAAACGTTGGCCCGGACGGCACCCTGGTTCACTTGCCAAAAGGGCTCCCTGAGGTTGGCAGCCGGGTGCGCCTCGAAGTACAAGGCGAGGATGGCAAGAAGCTCCAGGTAATCGCTGAGGTGCTCCGAATTGAACGCAACCCGGGTCATCCCCTCGCAGCGCTTCAGCTTCTCGGCGAGACCGAGGAATGGAAGGGATTAATCTGGGAACCAGCTGCTCCGCGCCTGGCCCCACCTCCACCCCGAGTAGTTGAAGACGATGAAGAGGTGGACGAGTTTACCAACTGAAAGGATCGAATCCATGAACACCCCCGGCGTGAACTTACCTGATCATGAGCGACGCAGATTTCCCCGTTACTACGTCAACACCCGGCTCACCCTGGCCATCGAGGACGTGAGCCTGCAGGAATCAATCGGACTTGGTGAACCTGGCGATATCAGTCTCGGTGGCCTGCGCGTTTGTAACCTGCCTGCCTGTCCGAACGTCAGAGTAGGCGATCAGCTCGGACTGTTGCTGATGGACCATGAAGACGCGTTGTCACTGCGCGGTGAGGTAGTTCATCACGCAACTCCAGACACGTTTGGGGTCGAGTTTCGGAGTATCTCTCCAGCTGACCAGCTTGCGGTCGGCGGAATAATCGCCAGACTGTACGCCTAACACTTCAACAATTGCGTGATCAAGACTCCAGGGATGTAGCGCAGACCACCGCCAAGGTTGCTACTGAAGCTTCCTGGTCACAGACGCGTGCGGTTCTCCGCGTCATCCTCATTCTCCTTGCGGTCATCGTGACGCTTTGGGTTATCGTAAAGCTAACCGGCGTCATTCTGCTTTTAATCCTGTCGATCTTCTTCGCCTATTTCGTTTATCCACTCGTAGCATTTCTTAGCCAGCCCATTCGTATCGCAGGACGGCAGTATGCCATGCCCCGCACCCTGGCTATCGGCCTCTCTTACATAATCATCGTAGCGGTGATTGTGGTTGGTATTTATTTCCTCGCGCCGAGCCTGGGTAGCCAGTTTCCTGAGTTTACCGAACAAGCGCGCCTTTATTGGACCAGCATCGGCGTCAAGATGCAGGGACTGATCGAATACTTCCGTTCACACCGAATGCCCGGCCCTCTGCTTGACGCCATCAATGGCGCCATACCCAGCATCATCGAGAAGGTCAGCCAAACCGTAAGCTCGGTCCTAACCGGCATGGTTGAATGGGTAGCGTTTCTTCCCTGGCTGGTGCTGATTCCGGTGTTGAGCTTCTTTCTCTTGAAAGATGTCGATTCTTTTCGCCGCTCGGCGCTGCAGACATTGCCCAAGGGGCGCTGGCGCTGGCGGGCTGACGAGTTTTTCCAGGACATCAATAGCGCACTGGCCGCTTACATACGAGCACAACTAACGGCCTGCCTTTTCATCGGCGTGGTCTGCGCGATTGGCTTCACTCTGCTTGGACTACCGAGTCCGTTGGTCCTGGGGGTCATCGCCGGCATTTGCGAGTTCGTTCCTCTGGTTGGACCGTTGCTCATTGCGGTCATCGCCGCTGTCCTGGCGATGCTCCATGCCGGACCTTTCTCGGCGTTTCTCGTTCTGCTTTTCTTAGGTGTGCTGCGCATCGTTCAGGACTATGTCATCTATCCGCGTTTGATTGGCCAGGGAATCCACCTGCACCCGCTCGCAGTGATAGTCGCAATACTCGCGGGTGCCGAGCTCGCCGGTATTGCGGGAATCTTTCTCGCCATCCCCGCGGTGGCAATCCTGACCGTAAGCTACAGACACTGGCTCGAACACCGCGGCAGCGAAGGGTTGGCAGACCTACTGGAACCGACGCCCGTTGGTACCGGTGGCGCTCTGACAACCGACGATCTGAAACTCACCTCAGACAGAGAGGTCGGGCTAGTGCATCTTGACGTGGACACCACCCCGGAGGAGATGGCTCGCGCGCGACCCGATCTCAATACCGGCGAGCTGAAGATGCCGGTCGAGGATTGATTTTCATCCCTGCTCAACTCTTTGGAGTACGGTGACCTGTCACCGCTTTGGTCATCGGCGACCTGTCGCCGCTGTCCTTCGCCACGCTCAACCGCGCGTTGACAAGAGAGACCATGCTGCTCCATCGCGACGGCTGCGACAGGTCGCAGACGACCAAAGCGCTGACGGGTCAGCGCACTCCAAAGAGCGCTAAAACCTCTGACCAAGCGCAACACATTTCGTGCCGACGCTGCGGCACGACAACTACACACGTTCCATTAAGTCGATGAACCGCTGGAAATGATGCCCCGCATCGTGTGGGCCGGGTGCGGCCTCGGGATGGTACTGGACTGAGATTATCGGCAGAGTCTTGTGGCGCATGCCCTCAACGCAGCGGTCGTTGAGATTGATATGTGTTACTTCGACGTCGCCCGGTAAACTGTCTGCACGAACCGCGAAGCCATGATTGTGGGAAGTGATTTCGACTCCGCCCTTCCGCAAATCCTTCACCGGCTGATTTCCTCCGCGATGGCCAAAGACAAGTTTGAAAGTGTCGCCGCCAAATGCGCGGCCGAGCAACTGATGACCAAAGCAGATACCGAAGGTCGGTATCCTGGTTTCAATTAGAGCTTTGATCTCCGCCACCTCTCTATTCATAGAAGCCGGGTCGCCTGGTCCGTTGGAAAGATAAATCCCGTCTGGTTTCAGTCCCATCACTTCGGCGGAGGTGGTCGCGGATGGAACTACGGTGATGCGACATCCGAGTTTGGCAAGTTCCCGCAGGGAGTTTCGCTTTACACCAAAGTCGTAACAAACCACGTGAAACCGCTCATCACCAACTGGCGCAACCTCGTATGGTTCTTTGGTGGTCACTACGCTCGCCAGTTCACGGTTCTCCATTGAAGGTGACATCCGTGCCTTTTGAACCAGGCTGTCTTCATCAAGATCCGCGGTCGAGATGCAGGCGCGCATTGCTCCTTTGTCGCGTATGTGCCTAACCAGAGCGCGTGTATCGATGCCTTCTATGGCCACAATATTCCAGCGCTTCAGATACGCATCCAGAGTTTCCTCTGCTCTCCAACTCGAGGCCACGCGGGCGGCTTCCCGCACCACAAAGCCCTCTACCCAGGGGCGCGAAGATTCCTCATCCTGACTGTTGACCCCGTAGTTGCCAATCAGCGGATAGGTCATACAAACGATTTGACCGGCATAGGACGGGTCGGTTAGGACTTCCTGATAACCGGTCATCGAAGTGTTGAAGACCATTTCACCGCACGATTCCCCCTCAGCCGCCCACGAGCGGCCGCGGAACGTGCGCCCGTCCTCCAGGGCGAGTAATGCTGGCTTTTGGTTCCTAACTGTCATCGTTTTTCATTGGTCCAATGTCCAACGTCCAAAGTCCAATGTCTGTGTAGCTAACCCGACCTTGGACATTGGACTTTGGACTTTGGACAGTTTTTACTGACTACTCTTGATAAACTGCTGCGCTTCATTGAGCCACCGCTTATCAGTTCGATACTTATAAGCCGGCGCCGTCTTGACCGCTTCTATGCAGGCCTCCATCGAGCTGGCAGCCTCGCGTTGGTGGCCCAGCCCCGCATGAGCGCGACCCATCAGGTAAAGCGCTTCGGGATCGGACGGACGCCGGTCCAGAAAACGTTCGAGCGCATCCCGGGCATCCTCGTATTGTCCAGCGGCATTATAAGTTGCTCCGACCTCGCGCCAGATTTCGTGCTGGCTGAGCGCCGGATCTCGGGCCACAACCTGCTCGAAATTCTTGATCGCATCCGCAAACCGCTTTTGCGAACGAGCAATGCGTCCTAGCTGGTAGTGAGCATCAATCTCCTCGGGGTCGATCTGAATCGCCCGTTCAAAGCGTTCGCGGGCGGCATCAAATTCACCCCGCTGCTGGTGAATCAGTCCGAGGTTGTAGTGAGCCGAGGCATCAGCAGGATTGAGTGTAGACGCTTCCAGGTTCTGTTTGAACGACTCGCGTGAACGCTGCGAACGGGTAATCTCCGAAACGTACCCGCGCAGCAATAGAAACACCATCACCAGCAAAAACGGGGAAGCGAGAATCATCCCGGCAATGGGCATTAGTCGGGAAGCCGGAATCAGCAGCGTGCCGCTGACCAGAACGACAATAACCGATTGGATCCACGACAGCCGAAATACAGCTCGCACCGCAATGATGGCCCAGACTCCAAAGATCGCCAGAAAAGCCATCACCGACAAGGCCGCAGCCAGCAACTCCGCGCGCAACAGGCCTTGTTCAATTGCTGCCAAAGCATCCGGAGGCAGCTGACTTCTTTGAGCCAACAAAGTGCCAAGCATGCGAGTGGCGACTGCCTGCTGCACCCCGCTAAGGCTGGCGGCGATCGTGAGAATCGTGGCAATCAGGCTCGAGGCGGCCAACGCGTAGAACATCGTCGATGCAAACGATGCATACTCCTGCTGGAGCAGCAACCGAAAGCTTCCGCGGCGAACAAACATGTTCGACAGAAACAGGGCCAGAGGGCAGAATACCAGGGCAATAATAACCAGTGACCCGCCAGACTGAATGATGACCGAAAAGACGGTTGATAAACTGCGGGGACTACCCAGGAAGCCAAGATAGAGCAACGTAAGACAAGAGAAGAAGACGATGTGGGCCAGCAGCGCTACCAGTGCAGACGGAGCCAGGGAGGCGCGATCGCGCACTTCTCGAAGCCCGCGCACCGGCGCGTAAAAGATCATTCCTAAGAGGCGTAACCAATCAAGTACAGTCAACTAATACCTCAGATCCATAACACCAGCTGGAGTAACTCATTGTACTTCCTCAAGACTGCCCGGTACTTCCCGAAGGCTGCCTGGCTCCTTACCGGAAGGGGGCGACACCGCCGGCGAAATGTTTTCATGGTGAATCACGCTCGCCGCGCTCAACGGCCAATAACGCAGCAACGCTTTCCCATAAATATACTTCTTTGGCACCAGTCCCCAACTGCGCGAGTCGCTGGAATTGTCGCGGTTGTCTCCCATAACAAAATAATAGTTTGGCCTAACGTAGACGGGTGTCTGACTCTTGGGCGACACATTGAGCCTTGGATCCAGATACTGCTCCTCGATCTGACTGCCGTTGACTCGCACAATTCCGTCCCGCATCTCGATGGTGTCTCCGGGCAAGCCAACCACGCGTTTGATGTAACTCTTCGAAGGGTCATCAGGAAACCAAAAAACCACAATATCGCCTCGATCGACTTTTGGCGCCCAGCTGTAATCGTCGTAGTAGATCAATTTATTTACAAAGATTCGCTCGCCATCGTGAAGCCTGGGCAGCATTGACGTGCCTTCTACCTTTACCGGCTGCACCACGAAAACGACTACCAGAGCAGCAATCATCAGGGCAAATACGAGATCGCGGAACAGCAGTCGGCCTTCGGACCAGAGGTTATTTCGCGACGAGGACTCAGGTCTTTGGACTTGTATGTCTTTATCGTCGGTAACCTGTATGCCTCCAAAAGGGGGCGGACGTCGAGTTCTAATTCCTAACATTGGTTGTGATCCCTGATAACTGACTAATTCGAGCGCGGCCTCCGTTCCTGAACTCGGGAACAACCAGCGCCTGCGTTAACATTGCTTGAGGTTAGCTTCCGCCCCCCTCCTTGTCAAAGGCCGAGTCGCCGGGTCGACAAACTGCGGCAACAGGCGTTTAGAGTACCGACTTTAGTCGGGTTTTACCTGGCGTAAAGAGGCCCGCCTAAAGTCGGTACTCTAAACACCTGTTAAATTAGGACACTCCTCGCACGTGCGAACGGTTGACAGTCTTAACCGCGCGTCTCTATCATCGCTCCCTGCAAGTTCGGCTCTAAAAAATTCTCCCATTGAGGCTCGAACGGAGGCTGAAGGCCGTGATCAAGTTAGATATCGTTAACCGAGTGGCAGAAAGAACCGGCGTTCCTAAGATGAAAGCCGAGCAGGCTGTGGATGCCCTATTCCACTCGATGAAGGAAGCCCTTACCCGGGGAGAAAGAATTGAACTGCGCGGCTTCGGCGTATTTGTGGTCAAGCCCCGAAAGCGCGGGGTGGGCCGGAATCCACGAACGGGCGAAGAAGTGGCAATCCCATCGGGAAAGACAATCCGCTTTAAACCGGGCAAAGACCTGCAGGTAAGTGAGGATGCAGAGCTCAGCGCCACAACTGGTTCGGATGATTCTGACCTTTAGAATCAAACTAATAGTTATCAATATCGAGGCTAGAGCATCGGACGTTTGCGTCCGGGACTCTAGCCTCTAATATCGAAAGACCATGTCACAATCTGTTCAGGCAATTCCACACCTCGCGCCGAGGGTAGTTCAGGCGCGGGGACGGGCTGCGCTACCAAATGCACGTGAGTGGTTCAAACACTCCGCTTTGTTGCTACTTACTTGTCTGACGACTACATTCGCCGGAATTCTCATTGCGTCCCCGCCACTTGACCCACCGGCGCCGATTCTCTCGGGCGTACTCAGCTACATCATGTACGTTCCGGATTACTATCTGCGCATTGTTGGTGAATTTGTATCCTTTGCCCTCGCCCATCCAGTGGTTCTATTGCAAGGGCTGACATTTTCGGTCTCCCTTCTGACAATACTAATGGCCCACGAGATGGGCCACTATCTAGCCTGCCGCTATTATGGTGTGAATGCCACGTTGCCCTTCTTCGTTCCGGCGCCCCCACTCTTCCTGGCTGGCACCTTCGGCGCATTCATCAAGATGAAGTCGCCCATTCCCTCGCGGCGGGCGCTCTTTGATATCGGGCTGGCTGGACCATTAGCAGGTTTTGTCATGCTGTTGCCGATTGCTCTGGTCGGAATCCTGACGCTTGAGGCCGCACCTTCGCCTGCCGGCCTCGACTCGATCACCTTCACCGACCCGCTGCTGTTTCAAATAATGGCCAAGGTCACGGGCGGGGACCTCGTTGCTGCGGCGCCCAATTCCTATTACATGGCTGCGTGGATAGGACTGCTTGTGACCAGCCTCAATCTGATGCCGGTGGGCCAACTGGATGGGGGGCACGGAACTTTTGCCTTATTCGGGCCACGTGCTCACAAGTTCCTCGGTCGACTGGCATTCATCACCATGGCCGCAATTGCCCTGTTGGGCTATCTTTGGCACAGCAGCCCCAGCGGGTTTCTTTACGCGATACTGCTAGGAATTATGTTGCGTGTACGTCATCCGTCGCCCGAACAGTTGGAACCGCTCGGAGGCAAGCGGATTGTCGTGGCGATCATTACACTGATTGTTTTCGCGCTCTCGTTCGTTCCCTTTCCGATCACGCTGACTTAAACAAATCTGTTAGTCCCGAAGTTGCCGAGATGGGCAAGGGATCGGTTCTTTTTTGCGGCCGGTGAAATGATATGATCCGGTCGTGCTCATCCGCAAAATAGTTTGGAAAGATCTTTTCGTTGAAAAGTTGGAGCGGAAACATGGCGTGTCGGTCGTTGAAGCCGAAGAGGTTCTAGGATCGCAACCGCACATTCGCAGAATGAGTAAAGGCAGAGTTAAAAATGAGCATGTTTATGCTGCCTTTGGCCAAACCGTTGCGGGACGATACTTAATCGTCTTTTACATTCGTAAGGTTTCAGGCTCCATATTGCCAATCTCAGCGCGCGATATGGACGACGGTGAAAGGAACTACTATGAAAGACAAAGATAAGTCTATTGACCATTTACCGGATTCATTCGATACAGATGAGGAGGCTGGAGCTTTCTGGGATACTCACAGTACGGTCGACTATCAGGAAGAACTGGAGCTAAGCAACGACACAATCGAAATCGACGACCGAGTCTTTGAGGTACAGGTTGCCGAAGACGTGTTCAAGAAACTGCAGGAACAGGCGACATCGCTTCATCAGTCAGTCCCCAAAATTGTTGACGAGATTCTTCGAAAGGAACTGACTTAGGTACATTTGACGGGTTTCGGGAGGACGCAGGGTAAGCTGCTCGCTAGGTTGATTGGGTAGAAGGAAATGGGTCGTCCATATTTTGAAAAATGGGTGCTAATGCTTAACGGTGCGAGCGCTTATGATGAAACGAGTGAAGCAATAGCCGTTAACCCATCATACGCACAATCGGTGCAACTTCATTGGGGCCCTGGAGTAAAAGACGGCGAAGTAATCATCGAATGTGCAGATTCGAAAGCATTCGGGGGGACTTGGGCAGAGTTAAAACGTATGCCATCTCCCGGAAGCAACAAGCTTGAAATCTATGAACATAATGGTCCGTGCGTTTTTATTCGCACGCGGATCACTAAAGCAATCTCAGGCGGAACAGTTACTACCAAGTTACAAATGATGATGGGATAAACTAGAGCGGTCTAATTATTCTCGGCGTGGAGTTCGGTGTGACTTTAGACGAGCAGTTTGATGATCTTGATGTCGAGGGGCTGGTGAGTTTTGTGACCTCCCGACAAGAAGAAAACCTCACACTTGATTTTAAGCTCATTAACAGGCCCGATCTTAATCACTCTGACGATAAGAAAAATCTGGCTCGGGCGCATTCAGGTTTCGCCAACTCCAGCGGCGGTCTCATTATTTGGGGCATCAATGCGAGGAAAAACGATCAAGGTATTGATTGTGCGATAGAAGTCCATGAGATTCGGCCGCTCTCCCTCTTGTTGGCCAGGCTGAATGAGCTAACCAGTCGCGGAGTTCAACCCCCCATAGATGCAGTCAGACACAAGCCAATAAATTCCGGAGATGACTCTGGATTTGTTGTAACTATCGTGCCTGAAAGTGACTCAGGGCCTCATATGGCGAAGCTTGGGGAGGATCGTTACTACAAGCGAAGCGGCGACACATTCCACAAAATGGTGCATTTCGATTTGGAAGACATGTTTGGGAGGCGAAAAAAACCAAAACTCAGTCTGGCGGCTACGTTGATTCCGAATCGAGAGATAGTCATCGGCCTGAGAAACGAGGGGAGAGGAACTGCAAAGGCTCCCTACTTGTCGTTTATCATTCCTGAACCCTTCAGCTTGGCTCCTTTTGGTGTCGATGGCAACGGGAGTGTCGGGTTACCAAGACTTCATCATGGCGGAAATAATTCGCGGCACCCACGCTTTGGCGCCAATGCCGATGTGGTTATCCATCCGAGTACGACCCATGACATTACGAAGATTGAGTTTCGCGGGCGTGAAGAAAATAGACCACGCGGCGACTTTGTAATTGAGTATGAGGTGGCAGCAGAAGGTGTCCGACTAGTCAAATCGACAGTAACCGTAAGTGTCGAGCCCTGAAGCTGAACCTCTAACTAAAGGCCAGCGAACGGTCTGGTTCCCGCAGCAATCTCATGAACGGCGTGAAGGATATCGGCGCTGTAATATCTACCTCCGCATGTGTCACAAACGCCAATGACAACGTCCTCAAGGATGATGAATCCGTTCTTATGACTAAAACTCTCCCGCTCAACTTTCTTCGATCGAACGGTTCCTTCGCAGTGTTCGCACTGATAGCCGTACATACAGTTGTGAAAGCCTCTTCAGCTAGTGGCTGCGGCGGGCAGTAGTCCCTTAATCTCGCGCACAACTTTGGCGACTTCATCCTGGTCGGCGAGCGCGATCATGAAGAACTTGTAACCTTCGTGGAAGCAGATAACTCCGTTAGCGAATAGCCAAACGCCGCCCAGGAATGGATTGCCGCCCACCAGCCAACTAACCGGCGCTCCAACCACCCCGCCGGACGGAAGAATTTGAGCGAACATGGCTGCGCCGGCCGCACAACTGAGTGCTCCAAGGAGCGGGGCGCCGACATACTTGGTAATGTTCCGTTGAAACTCCACCCGTTTGCGTTCGGCTTCATCCAGTTGGCCCGCGGCAATCAACTCTTCCTGTTTACGTAAGTAGTCGTTAAATTTCTCGCTCAACTTTCGCGCCCCAAAAATCGGTAGCGCCGAGTGGGTCAACCAGTGGGGATGCGCGCCAAGCAAGACCGCATCAAGACCCGGTAGCGCGGCACCCATGCGGACGCCCAACACCAGAGAAAACGAGACGACTGCCGCCTTCCCGGGATTCTCTTTTACCCAGTCGCGAGCCTTGAGGATTCCGGCGGTTGCAGCTCCAGACGCCCGCGTTACTTTTGCGCCGGCGTCATAAAAGTGGGAAGCGCGGTCGTAGTAGGTCTTCGCATCGTCAATAACCTCATTCGCTTTCTTGCCAACGTCGCCGGCCACATCGCGAATAGTCTCGCCTGCCTTTTTCGCACCCTGAACGGCGTCATCGGCAGTTTGCCTGGCCGCGGTTGAAATATCCCCGTCCTCAGCCAGACGTTCGGCTCTCACTCGCAGCTTTTCGGCCTCGGTGTTCAACGTCTTCGCGCCCCGCTTGGCCGCTTCACCCGCGACTCGCGCGCCTTCGTCTACCTTCTCCGAGATCGAAAACCTTTCATCCAGCTGACGCGCTTTACGGCGCACCGTCTTTTGCCATTCGTCGATTGTTTCTTTGTAATCAGCCATAAAATAGAGAAATCGGATGTCAGATGTCAGATGTCAGATGTCAGACTGGTTCTGACCCCTGCATTCTACATAATACGTGATAGAACTGAGCCGGGTTCAATCGACTTCTAACCTCCTGTCTTCGGCGTTCTGCTTCCTGACCTCTAACATCTGACATCTGACATCTACTTCTCCATCTGTTTTTGCCCTTAGAATCTTGCGCGGTTGGTGCCTTCAATGTTAGAGTGCGGTTTATTCAGAGGTTGTTCCCATTTCACTCGCCCTGGTTATTGTGTCGGTAACTAGCTGAATCAGTTCAAAACTCCGAACACGTTCCAGGCTCCTTACGTTTCCGGATATCCAAGCCAACGATTGACCACAGGGTTGGCGAACCCATTGCAATCATTACTTGGAACCTGGCTCCTTAATTCGAACTCTTTAAAGTAGGACCCCCATGAGCGAAATTGGCAAGAAACCGAAACCGCCCCTGCGAGCTCACACTTTGAGCTCAGCAGATCGGGCCGCGATTATCCGCCAACTTGATTTTGGTTCCGGCTTGAGCGAGCACATGGTGTCGCAACTCGCCGAGGGTTCGGTCGTAACCGAGGTTCGGCGCCGCCGTTTCGTTTACCGCGCCGGCGACCAGGCAGATTCGCTGTATGCCATCGTGAAAGGCCGAATCAAACTTTGCCGCATTCAGGATAGCAGCGAGCGCGAAGCTGTTATCGACATTCTGGCCGAAAGTTCGCTCTTTGGAGAATCAGCGCTTTATTCCACGGCCGGTCGCCGTGAGAATTGCGCCGTTAGCTATGAATCCTGCATGCTTCTGAAGATTCCAGCCGAGCAATTCAAATTAGCAATGGCTGACGACCCGAGCCTTCACGATTACACGTTCCGCCTGATCGGGCACCGTCTCGAAAATGCCGAACAGCGGCTGGCTGATTTTGCGCTCAATGCCATTCCCGCCCGGCTGGACCGGTTACTGGCAGATTTTTCCGATCGCTATGGCGTCCGAGCATCAGAAGGCGTGTTGATCGACATTCCCCTGCCTCACCGGGAAATAGCTTCCATCGTGGGATCCACTCGCGAGAGCGTCACGGTTCGCTTGAACGCAATGCGTCGAGAGGGTACGATCGATTTCGTTAACCGCCGAATTCTGGTTAAGCGCCCTGAATGGCTGTTACGGCCCGTCACTGAAACTCCCCTGGTCAATTAGTCGCACCGCCCTTTGGTTCATGAAAAAATGTCCAACCTGCAACAAACAGGTCGAGTGGCAGGATAATCCGTTCCGCCCCTTTTGCTCTGAGCGTTGTCAACTCGTCGATCTAAGCAAGTGGGTGAGCGAAGAGTATCGCGTGCCAGGTCGGCCCGTTCCCGGCGACCCGGTCGCGGACGACGAAGAGGATTCGTCCCCAGGAACCAGAAGTTCTTAGTTCAGCTCCGACCAACGCTAACCCCACCAACAGGCGACCCCTAAACGGTTAGAGCCTCGACTGCAACGATGGCAATCTTGTTTTTGTCGGCCGAGGCGATCATCTCGTGGCGATCGAACATCAGTGTTTTTCCGGCACTAATGCAAAGGCAGGTAGCCCCGGCGGCGGCCATTGTCTCAATTGTCGGCACGCCTGTGACAGGCACGTCAAACCTCATATCCTGGCGCGGCTTTGCTAGTTTTAGAACCGTCAGAGGACCCTTGCTGAGGCGGGCGCCTTTGGCATCCTGATCGCCACGAAGGAGCACACCCGCCCTTTGGATGGTGGCGTCGGTACCTTCCATTGCTTCAATAGCCACACAAGCCTTGCCCCTGACAACTATTGTCTGACCAAGGTTAAGCCCGGCCATCTGGCGCGCGATCTCCAGTCCATATTCAATGTCTGCACGCTCTGCCGGGTTCGGCTGGCGTCGCGTTAATGTGCCAGCGTTCGGCAAGTAATCCTGTAGGAAACAAGTAGAGTCGAGCAATTCAATGCCTTCACTAGCTAGTTCCGCCGCGATCGCACCTATTAAAGAATCAGTGTTGCGGCGCGGAAGCTTGAGCAACACTTTCAACATTCGCGCGTCGGGAATAGCCCGGCTAAAGATCTGAACGTGCTTAACCTGACCTGCCATGATGGCCTTCTCGACTCCTTCGTTCTTGAAGAAGCGAATCATCTTCCCAAGTTGACCAATACCAACCCAGGTTAGGTGGTCAACTTCCTCCGCGATCTTCGGGTCAGTCTCCTCCCGAATAGCAGCGACGGAAAGCGACGCCCCAGCTTTCCGCGCTCCTTCAACCACCATAAAAGGAAATCGCCCGTTGCCTGCAATTAAACCGTAACGCATTAGTTAAAGGATGAAGGCGGAAGGTTTCGAGAAGGATGAAGGCGGACGGCGAAAGGATGAGAGAGATTTCGCAGCAAACGTCGATCGAGACAATAGCGCAAGAGGGTTAAGCCAATACTGGCGGTAGTTTCTTTCATCCTTCCGCCTTCATCCTTATTTAATAACCCCTCGGCTGGAGGACTGGATAAACTCGACCAGGAAATCCACTTCCCCCGACTCTTGAATCTCTTCTTTGATTTTTTCCAGGGCCTGAGAAGTGTTCAGTTTCGAGGAGAGCAGAAGATGAAACGCGCGGTGCAACTTGGCGATCACCTCGGGTGCATAACCTCGACGCTTCATGCCAGTGGTATTCAAGCCATAGCAGCGTGCATGATTGCCCACAGTTAGCGCAAAAGGCAACGCATCCTTGACCACCACCGAATAGCCGCCAACGTACGCTTCCCGTCCCACCCGGCAAAATTGGTGCACGCCTGAATAAGCGCCGACGTTTGCATTATTTTCAATGATCACGTGACCGGCGAGCGTCGCAGCATTGGCCATGATCACGCCGTCGCCAATGATGCAATCGTGGGCGATGTGGGCCTGGGCCATGATCAAACAATCATCGCCCACCTGGGTGAGCATCCCACCGCCAGCGGTCCCGCGATGAATGGTCACAAATTCTCGAATATGGTTGCGACGCCCGATTCGCGTTTCCGATGGTTCCCCTTTGTACTTCAGATCCTGAGCTGGGAGGCCAATCGAAACAAAAGGGAAAACGTGGGTGTCTTGCCCGATAACCGTTTTCCCGTCGATTACGCAATGAGAATCCAGACGGACACTGTCGTGCAGTTCTACTTCATCGCCAATAATCGAGTAGGGACCAATATGACACCCGGCACCTATTCGGGCGCGGGGACTGACAACCGCGGTTGGATGAACGTTATTAGGCCTGGTGGCGACCGCCATAAAAAACTCGGGAAAAGGGGAACGGGTAAGGGGAAACAAGAAGTTACCCCGTTACCCCTTTACCCCCTCTTTGTCTTTCCTATGTTCCTAAACAGCCGAACTCCGATCGGCAATTACACTCATGATGTCGGCGTTGGCAACCAATTGTCCGTCAACCTTAGCCTCGCCTCGCATGCGTTGAACGCGCGAGCCGATGCGCAGGGCCGTGACTTCAAGCGTCAAGGTATCGCCCGGCACCACTGGCCGCCGAAACCGCGCTTCGCGAATACCGGTAAACAGAACCAACTTTTGATCGCGATCCTCAATTTCTCGTAGGGCAAGTACGGCCCCCACCTGCGCCAGAGCCTCAACAACCAGTACGCCGGGCATCACTGGCGCGCCGGGGAAGTGCCCTTGAAAGAATGGCTCGTTAATACTGACTTGTTTGATGCCGACGATGCGCTGGCGAGGAACCAACTCTATTATTCGATCCACTAGCAGGAACGGATAACGATGTGGCAGGAGTTCTTGTATTGCCTGTGAATCGAGAACAGTTTCCATGATCATAATTGACGAGACGCGGGACGTGGAGTCAATTGCCGCGTCCCGCGTCTTAGGAAGGTGAGAGCCAGCCGTTCGAGTTCTTAGTTTGGCGGCGTGACTGCTGCTGTCGTCGGATTCTTGCTGTTAAAGTCAGCAATAAACGCCCGGGTGATATCCAGGGTATCGGCAGCGTAAACCAGCGGCACCTGACTACCATCGATTATGACGTTGATGTTGTGCGACTTGGCATACGCCTCGAGCGCCTTACCAATGTCATCCTGAAGAGGCGTAAACAGTTCCGTGCGGCGTTTGTTATACGCAGCCTGGGCATCTTCACCCTTCCGCTGAAAATCTTTCTTCAGTGCATCAAGTTGTTCCTGTTTCGTCGCGATCGTTTTGGGATCAGCAACCGAAACAGTCTTGGCGATGTCGTCAGTAAGCGTGGTAATTTTTTGCTGGAGCGTTTGTAATTCCGTCTGGCGCGGCTGGAATTCACGATTCAAATTATTTATCAAAGTCGTGAATCGGCCGATCCCGGATTTTGCATCCAGAAAAGCGTCCGAGTAAATCAACGCGATCTTGCTCTCAGGAACATTCGCTGTCGACTGGGTAGGGGCGGGCGCCGCCGGTCTTGGCTGTGCCAGCAAAGGCGAAACAGCCAGGGCAAGTACGAATACCAAGGCGGCTATTAGTCGGTCTATCTTCATAAGTCTCCTATACTGCTACTCAAAATAAAAGCGGGTGGGTCAACCCAACTTAGTTGTTCAGGCCATCTCCCTGGTTGGCTTTGAATGATCAAAAGGTACGGCCGACACTAAAGCGCATGACTTTCTTTTTCTCATTAAAGATGAACGGAAAACCATCAATAATCTGATCTTGTCTGGCTTTTGGATTATACGCAAAGATCAAGCGAAAAGGCACGTTGATGACAGGCACTTGAACCCGCACCTCCATACCCAAACTGGCTCGATAGTCTCCAAACCTGGAAAAGAGGCTCTGTGACAGCCGAACCGCCGTGTTGGTCTGTGCTTCGCCGCGGAGAAAAACCTGCTGAAAGCCAAACGGCAAGCCGGTTGATGGATCAAATGGGCCAACGTTACGCGCGTTGTCGAGCTCCTGGGTGGTGATCAGTCGATTATCTCTCATGACTAATCCCGAACCGTTGAGTAAGGCCAGATCCGTGTTGGCATTACAGGCAGTGAGCGATGATAAACTGGCGAAAGTAAAGCCACCTGGCGTTCGATCGCAGCGAACAAAACCCACCGAACTTAAGAAAGGCTGATCAGCGAGAAAGTTGCTGGAAAAAAACTGATCGTTTTTGGTTCGCAGGTTGAAGGAAGTGCCGATATCGGCGAAGGCCGCTAATCCAACAGTGCTGCCGATAATTGGGATTCGGTATTCGAAATTGCCGAGCACCTGGGTGTCGCCGCCAACCGGAGTAAACGATCTCGGCAACTGAGCTATGTTGGATCCTGAAATACCGGTGAAAGTACCGACACTTGAGAGGGCGGATGGCACCCCCGGTACCGGTACCGGGGTTCCAGATGCATTAGACGCGACTACCACATTTCGTGAAGTAATGTAGGTATCGAGTGGGGCGAGCGGACTAATCGAACGTACGTTGTAGCCTCGAATGCTGAATTCATCGCCGAGAAAGAATCGTTCGAAAATTGGCACGCCATCAACAAATGCCAGTGAATTTGCCTCTCTAACTTTGGCCGAGGTGGCAAAGCTTCCTACTGTTCCCGCAATAATTCGGAAGCCGAAAACTTCAGGGTGATCTGAACGCTTACGCCTCATCGGGATAAAATGAGAGTAGGTAAGCGTTGGCTGGTAGGTGCGGACATCCCCACCAAGCCCGGCCAGTGCAAACTGCAGCGATAACTCCTTGCCCTGAGTCGGATCGATACTGGCATTTCGCGTGTCATAAGCAAAACTACCCGTGACGCGACTAGTAATGATGTTGGGTTGCGAATAAATAACCGGGATGTAATTGGTCGGATTGGCAGGATCCGTATTGACCTCGGGATCCGTCACAGTTGAAGTCGAGAATTGATAAGAAAGACCGACGCGCGAAAACTGAGTAAAGCGACGCTTGCGATAAAATTCAGATAGAGGTGCGCTGGCGAAAAGCGAACCGCCGTATGATGTGCGAGTGAAGAGATTTTCTTCGCTGACGTTAAGGTAATCAAGTTGCGACCCGGAAAGGCCCTGCTGGGCATCGAGATTCTGCGAAAGGAAGGTTCCCTCACCGAAAAACTTTTGGGTATAACCGAAAAGCGAGAACCCAGCGGTAATGGGGCGATTGTTGATGTACGGTCTAGTGAAGGAAAACTGTATGGCCTTCTGGCGATTTCCAGCCGACAGGTTCAGCGAAAGGATTTCACCACGCCCCAACAAATTGTTGGTTGAGTATTCAAGCCCGAAAAACGATCCACCGATGCCGGAAAGACCACCATTAAAGGAAATCTGTTGGCGGCCGCGCTCAGTCACCTTCAAATTGACGTCAACCGACGCCTCTTCTTCGTTGGTTTTGAAATCCGCGTCTTTGTCCTTGTCAATGGGATCGAAGTAACCGAGCTGATTGAGTTTGATGATCGAATATTCCCAGGCTGTCTGGTTGTAAATATCGCCTTCGTTTAGCAATACTTCGCGGCGAAGGACGTTGTCGCGGGTGAACGTATTTCCAATAAACTCAAGCCGGCGGAGTGAAAACTGCTTCCCTTCCTCGATCGTGATTAAGAAGTCGACTATTCCCTCGTCGGGTTTCTGCGGGTTGTCTTTGAAAGTTGGAGTTGGTTCAGCCGTATACTCAATGAACCCCTGCTGACCGTAATACTTCTTCAGGTTTTCAAACAGAGCCTTACCTATCTTTTCACCATTGGCAATGTCACCCTGGTTGAGCCCGATGACAGCCCGGATGGTTGGTTCTGAGAAAATCGAGTTGCCCTCGATCTTCATCTCCCCTATGCGATAGACCTTCCCTTCCACAATTGGCACGGTCACCCGCAAGCCTTCATCGACCGAGGAGAGTAACGGCAAAGGCAAGACGGGAAATCCGGTACGGCGAGGTCCTACGCTTTCGACCCGCGGCTCACCATGGCGCGCCTGCAGATACCCCTTCGACCGCATGTAGTTGTCTACGTTCCGCAGATCGAAATCAAGCTTCTCTCGATGAAGTATGTCCTCGCCCTTAAAGCGGGTGATTAGGCCTGCCTCTTTAACATATTTCATGGCGCCCCGAAGCGCGCCGTCACTAAAGACAGAATTGCCTTCGAATTGGATTTCAACAACACGGACACGCTCTCCCTCAGTGATCTCGAAAGTGAGAGCGGTAGATGTATTGGAAACCTCTTCAATTCTTTGTTCAATCTTGGCGTTTGGATGGCCCTTGGCAGCAAGTAGTTCCTTTAAGACTCGGACTGCATTACGAGCCTTCACCGGATCATAAACGCTCTCTTTAGAGATACCCACGCGCCTTTCGCGAAAGGTCTTCAGTACATCCGACTCGGGGACGCTTTTGAGGCCCTCAAACTGCAAATCGCGAATGATTGGCAGCTCCCTTACCTCGAATATGACGTTGATTCCCCCGCGAGCACCCTCTTCGGTAAGGACACGCGTTGCAGTCTTGTCAAAAAAGCCAAGGGTAAGCAGAGTCTGCAGATCGCGTTCAACTTGCGCTGCGACGTAAGGATCTCCGGGACGGGTCTGAATGTAATAAATGAGGTCGTCTTTTCTGAGGCGGCGGTTGCCGGTGATATCTACTGCTTCGACGAGACGCTGGGTCTGGGGCTGCTGCGCTGAGACACTGCGAGTTGCAGAGAACAATGATGTCAACAGGACGATTCCGCCCACAAATGTGAGCAAAAATCTGCGATATGAATGCATAAGCGCCTTTTCCCTCAGAGGTTCTTACCGGATCTCAGATACTTAGGGGAGCCAAACTGGGCTATAAAATGTAACGTTTCTAAAAATAAAGGCAAAATCGCCCTAATGACCTGCGTGCCAAGCTTGTGGAAGCGTTGGATTCCGAAGGGTAACGGTCTCGTTGCCAATGCTTGTCCAGCAAAGTCGCGCATTATACCGAACCGGCATCGTAAAAGTAAAAAGGCAAAAGGAAAACGGGCCAATCAGCGAATTGCCCGGTCTCCCTTTTGCCCTTTGGTTCTTGCCTTCGGCTGGAGCCAGAAGGCCAAGCAAACGAGTTTTTCAGTGAATCAGAAGAGCGTCATCAGGCGCTTCAACTCCGATCGGCCGGTAGTTGAGATCTTCGCCATCGAGAAACACCTCAATCAAGGAACAACCAACGAGTTGGCCTTGAATCAATGCCTCTGACAGAGGGTCTTCAACGTATTTTTGCAACGCGCGCCGCAAGGGTCGGGCCCCATATGAGCGATCCGCGCAAGTCTTCACTACAATCCACTTCTTGGCCTCGTCGGTCAGCTTTACTTCAAATCCGTGCCTGATCATCGTCCGGTTAATCTGTTCAATCTGAAGTTGAATGACATCCAGCAACTCATGTTCAAAGAGTTCGTCAAAGATGATGATCTCATCAAGCCGATTAATGAACTCAGGATTGAACGTCTGCCTCACCGACGACATCACCATCTCCTCCATCTTCTCTCTGGAGGCGTCGGTGGTACCCTGGAATCCCATGGTGCCCTTCTTCTGAATAAAACGAGCCCCGATGTTTGAAGTCATGATGATGATAGCGTTCTTAAAATCGATGGCGTTGCCGAGCGCATCGGTCAGAACTCCATCTTCAAAAACCTGCAGCAGCACATTAAAGATGTCCGGGTGGGCCTTTTCAATTTCATCAAACAAGAGCACTGAGTAGGGAGCACGCTTGATACGTTCCGTTAACTGGCCGCCTTCTTCGTGGCCCACGTAACCCGGAGGCGATCCGATCAGCTTTGACACGGAGTGTTTTTCCATGAACTCCGACATATCGAAACGAATCATCGAACGCTCACTCCCAAACAAAACCTGCGCCAACGAGCGGGCCACTTCAGTCTTACCCACGCCCGTAGGTCCCAGAAACAGGAACGAGCCAACTGGACGCAGCGGATTCTTTAAGCCGGCGCGAGACCGCCGAATCGCTCGCGCCAGGGCAGAAATGGCCGGACGCTGGGAAACGACGCGCTCATGAAGCTCAAGCTCAATCCGCAGGAGCTTTTGCGTCTCCGCTTCCTTCAGGGAGGTAACCGGGATGCCGGTCCAGCGAGCAATCACTTCTTCCACATCGTCACGCGTAACCTGCCCGCAGACCAGGGCGTCCTCGCTACTCTCACGTGCACCTGGATTGTCCGCTTCCTGCGACCAATCATTGATGTGGCTCCAGTCGGACAGATTTCCCTGTTCACGGCGGACTCGGAGTTTCACCCGCGATCCGGCTTCGTCTATTACATCTATTGCTTTATCAGGGAGGTATCGGTCGGGAATGTACCGATGCGACTGGTAGACGGCGGCTTCCAGGGCTTCGTCGGTGTAGCGAACCTGATGGAAGCTTTCATAGCGTTCGCGCACTCCTTCCAAAATCTCAACTGCTTCTTTTTCGGAGGGCGGCGGCACCTTAACAGCTTGAAATCGACGCTCCAGCGAACGATCTTTCTCGATCGATTTTCGAAACTCGGCCGGGGTCGTCGCGCCGATGCATTGGATCTCGCCACGCGAAAGCGCGGGTTTCAAAATGTTTGCGGCGTCGAGCGAGCCTTCCGCTGAACCAGCTCCAACCAAAGTATGAAGTTCATCAATAAAAACTATGTACTGAGGATTCTCCACCAACTCCCGCATGATCTGTTTTAGCCGCTCTTCAAATTGGCCGCGGTATTTGGTGCCGGCAACAATCAGCGAAAGGTCGAGTGACAGGATACGCTTGTTCTCGAGGAACGAGGGGACCTCCCCCCGAATGATTCGCTGCGCAAGGCCTTCCACGATCGCAGTCTTTCCTACTCCAGGTTCACCGATCAGCACCGGATTATTCTTGGTACGGCGGCAAAGTATTTGAACCAACCGTTCAATTTCGGCTTCCCGGCCAATCAAGGGGTCCAACTTATCGTTTGCAGCATCCTCGGTGAGGTCACGTGAAAATTCTACGAGATGCGGAGTGTCTTTCTTCTGCGACCCACGCGCATCGGCTCCCGATTGCCGCGCAATTTCATCACGAACCGCGTTCAAGCGAAGGCCTCGTTCATAGAGAATCTCAGCCGCCATCGAACGGTCTTCTCTAAGAAGTCCTAGCAGAAGGTGCTCAGTGCCGATGTGTCGATGCTGGAGGCGCTCGCTCTCCTCGTGAGCATATGCAAGAACGCGCTTCGTTTCCGGCGCCAGGGGAAGTTCCACCGAGGTGGAGATTTTCTCGCGGAGCAATGTGCGACCTTCGATTTCTTTCCGGATGGACTCGATTGAAACCTGGGCGCGGGGGAAGAATCGACCGGTCAAGGTCTTGTCCTCGCGCATCAGCCCCAGCAACAGGTGTTCCGGTTCAATAGCCGGAGCACCAAACTGGGATGCTTCGTAGCGAGCGAAGAAAATTACACGACGAGCTTTTTCGGTATAGCGTTCAAACATTCGTCTTATTGTAAGAAACAGGTCGTCCTATGATTACCATGCCGGGCGAAGTATTCGCTTGCCCGGCAACCGGCGCGCATTATAACCCATGAATCAGAGCGCAAGAAGGTTTGTGTGATTTCTCAGTAATAATATTATCAACCGGGGGATTATTCCCAGCCGCCTCACCTGCGCGAATCCTCGTTTTATTTTATCTAGTCACGCTAGCAGGCAGGATGTTGCCCTCCCACAGCTTTCCGTCCCTCAAGATCAGGATGCGATCACATAGCTCAGCCAACACAGGATTATGGGTTGCGATCATTACTACCGCACGGTTGGCTCGGCCGTAGGACACAAGAGCGTCAGCAATTTCATCACCAATCGCCGTATCAAGATTCCCGGTCGGCTCGTCTGCCAACACCAGCGCTGGTCGCGAAATTAGTGCACGGCAAAGGGCGACTCGCTGTTGCTCACCTCCTGAAAGATGTCCAGCCGGATGCGAAACACGATCACCGAGGCCGACGTCTGCGAGTGCCCGAAGAGCTGCACTTAGCGCTTCCCGACGGCTGGTCCGGTTAATCATTAGCGGTAAGCCAACGTTCTCCGCTGCGGTAAGATCAGGAAGAAGATGGTGAAACTGAAAAACAAACCCCACTCGACTGTTGCGAAACTGGGCAAGTGCCGCAGGCCTGGCGCTGTCGATCGAGAACTGTCCGGCCATGATAGTCCCATGATCCGGCGCTTCGAGTCCGCCCAACAAATGCAACAGGGTTGATTTGCCGGCGCCCGAGGACCCCATAATGGCAACAGTTTCGCCCGGGCCCGCGGATAACGAAGCACCGCGGAGGACCTCAATTCGCTCCCCACTCGGCGAAGAAAAGCTTTTCCGAAGATCAGAAACAGTCAGTCCAAAGTCGGCCCCCAGTCCAATGTCCAAAGTCCTAACTCCAAAGTCTGCTTCATCGCCATGAGTGCCAGCTTTGGCGCTTTCTCGTGTGTCGGCAGGTTCCCACCCTGTGTTCAGTGGCTTTGGACCTTGGACTTTGGACATTGGACTTCCCTTTTACGCAACTTCTCGAAACATCTCTGCCGGGCGAACCCTGGCTGCCGCAAGTGCAGGGTAAATCGTCGCGATCACCGTAATCACGAACGCTACTAGTGCGGCGACTACCACGTCGCGCAGCTGCAAGTTCAAAGGCACGCTGCTTATGGAATAAACGTCGGCCGGCAAACTGATGAGCTTGTATCGATTTGCTAGAAGAGTCGCCCCAACTCCCAGTGAGACACCAATGAGCGCGCCAAATGTGCCGACAATTGCACCCTCAATCACAAAAATACCCATGATGCTCCCGGCCGTTGCTCCCATTGCGTTAAGGATGGCGATATCGCGACGTCGCTCCATCACCACCAGGATTAAAGTGGTAGTGATATTCAGTGCCGCGGTAAGAATGATGAGCGCAATGATAACTGCGCCGATGCGCCGCTCGAGCGCCAGGGCAGTAAACAGCGGCCGGTTGGCTTCCTGCCAATCAACAATGGTGTAGGTGCCTCCCAGCGTCTCGCGAATCCTGGCCGCAGCTTCCTTAACGGTGTAGATGTCTTCCACTTGAACGCTGATCACGGTCGCAGTATGCGCACCACCGGCAAAGCTCGCAGCCGTCTCCAGCGGCAGATAAATCCAGGTTGCGTCGTATTCGAACAGTCCCGAGCGAAAGATGCCAGCGACTCGAACATGACGCCTGCTCGAATTCGACGAAATACCCGGACTCGCCGGAATGATTTCAGCCGTATCACCGACCTGAAGACCGGTGCGTGTCGCCAACTCCGCCCCCACTATGACTTTTGGCAGCTCCGGATCCTCTACTTCAAACAGCGGGGGAACAGAACCGGCAATTACTGTGCGCCCCAGGTCCACAATTGATTGGTGAGATTTCCCGTCGATGCCCCGGAGCACAGCATAAGCCGATCCTTTTGGACCAATGACCACTGCGCCATCGTAGGTGGTGCCGCTCGCCGATCTGACTCCCGGCACGCCGGCGATTCGGGCCGCCAGGTCCCGGTAGTCTCGCATTGCCTGGCCGTCGCTGCGCATGACTGTAAGGTGCGCTGAACCGTCCAGTATCTTGTCGCGCATCTCGTCACGAAAGCCGTTCCCTAAAGCCAGAGCTACAATCAGAGCAGCAACTCCCACTGCTATGCCGCACACTGCGAGAAGCGCAGTCACCCGCGCCAGGCGCCGCTTTCTCTGCGTACCCAAATAACGAAGGGCTAAAAAAATTTCATAAGGCATACGCGTTCAGGAAAGTGATGAGTCCTGAGTCCTGAGTCCTGAGTCCTGAGTCCCGAGTCCCGAGTCCTGAGTCCCGAGTCCCGAGTCCTGAGTCCTGCGTCCTGAGTCCTGATTCCTTAGATATAAGGACTACGATCACCTGTCCTTCTCTTACTCAGGACTCAGGACTCAGGACTCAGGACTCGCTCTTACTCATCACTCATCACTCTTTCTTCATTCTCACCCCTGTATATGCGGACACTTTTTTGTGTCTTCCGGCCTGTTCTCCGGCAGGAGACTTTCGAGATGGGGAGAATCTGGTGCGCTCGCGTCACCAAGTGGTCTTAGTTCGTAAATCGTTTCGGTTGCGCGGCGAAAGCTGAAGCGCTGCTGTAGATTCACTATCGGCACGATCTCATCGCGTTGCCAGCCACATGGCAACCACCAGCGGGGGTCAGCGTCGAGAAAGACGCGTCGGCCCTCCCTCAAGTGTTCTTCAATCAGCGGCACCAGATTCTCGCCGGGCCATCCACCACCCGTACCAATGGTTTTCCATTCGCCAGACCCGATAGACTTCCAGTAAGTAACTGCAATCGTTTGCGAGCCGGAGATCATGACGGCATCGCGAGGTAGTTTCGCCAGCCGTTTCCCATAATCCTTGCTCAACGCTCGTCTTTCAATGAACTGTCGACTGGCAGGACGTATCAACAGACCGAATACGACCACGAACGCCAGAACCGCCACCACGCAGGCACCAAGAGCGAGTCGGATGTCTTTGACCCGATGGTTAACTGTTCGAATCAAGAAGTCGGCGCATAGAGGGGCCATCGCCGGCAGCCCGGTCAAAAAGTAGCGCCAGTTGATGGCAGTGCTGTAGTTAAGAAAAAGAAGGAGATTGGCGAAGAGACCGCTGGCAGCAAGTAAAAGCGTCGGGGAGAGTCTTCGCCTTCGCCATTCACTCCTGATTGCAAGCGGCAGCGACAACAAAACCAGAGGTGCACTGATAAAGAAATATGCCAGATAGGGCCAGAGATTGCGCAGAGTGATGGGGTGGCGCGCCGTTTCCTGCCGCATCGATTCGCGCCATCCAAACCATATCCAGCGATAATGCGAATCCGTAATGAACCAGAATCCAAACCAGCTAAAGGCGAAAAAGAAGAAACAGAAGCACGAAAGGACAATTAGAAAAATCTGGCGGCGACCGAGTTTCCAGCCACAGACGAAAGGAGCTACGACTAACCAGGGACCATAAAAACCGATCGTCTCGCGCAGGTTCATCCCCAAACCCAGCAGCGCCGCGCCCAGCATAACCATCCAAATTCGCTCTCGCTGCAGTCCGCGATAATGGATGATCAAAGCAACCGACAACAGGAGAACCGACGGAACATCCGTCATCACCTGTCCCCCATAGAGCACAAACACAGGCGAAAACGCGATGAACAGCGCAGCCAGAGTGGCCGAATGAACGGAGCGGGTGAAGTCGCGGGCCAACACCCAACAGGCGATCACCGCAAAGGGCGCCTGGGCCACAACGGCGTACTTGAAAACAAGATATGCGTGTTGGGGTTGTACGTTGAAGAGCCGGTGGGCCGTTTCATAAAGCGCATGATTCCCAAAGATGAAAAGGTTCCGGCCGAGCGCCATCGACGATGGATAACCGGCAAGGGAAAGCATGGTGTAGTCCAAACCATCCCAATCGCCAATAAATGGATCGACAAACCAGAGGACTAACCCAAGGCCAACCAGCGCCGGAATAAGCCACCATTTCCACGCGCGCCAGAATGAAGCTGGTTCGGCAACAGCTGAGGCGTGCAAGATAGCCGCCGCAGTTGATGGGCGTTTTGATAAGTTGTTAACGGACGTGTTTGTCGTTAGGTGTGGCTGATTCAACGAGTTCAGTTTCGACCGAACGTTTCGGCCTCTTGACCATCTTTACGCGATTACCCTGCGCATTGTACTCAACTTCGTCCATGATGTTGTAGATGAGCAAGACGCCGCGGCCTGAAGACTTGAACAAATTAGCCGGGTCCCTGGGGTCTGGAATGGTAGCCACATCGAATCCTTCGCCTTCATCCTCGATCGTGAAGCAGGCTTCCGTGGGCGAAAGTTCCGCGCCGAGCCGAACCAGCTTGGTTGGATCATTCTTGTTTCCGTGTTTGACGGCATTTACGAAGGCTTCATCAAGCGCGACAAAAAGATTAGATCCTTCAGGAGCGATAAGTCCCATTTTGGCGACTCGTTCGAGAAGGTATTGGAGGACGCCATTCATTAAGGTGAGGTCGCTCGGCAATTCGAATTCAATCTTCTCGTGAGTGTGAACGAGCAAACTGGGGTCGTCTACATAGCGAAGCTTATATGAAAGCGTCTGCTCAACTATTTGGCGGAGTTCGTCCTTGTTATAGGGGTTTCGCAGATAGTTTGCCGCAACCATCTTGAAGGCCTTGACTATGACAGGTTCGGTCGCATTTTTGAACACCGGGGTTAGAAGATGACGGCGTTGAGGTTGACCGGCTGGTTGACCATTTGTCGAAGGTGATTCATCCGCCGCCTGGTCTTCTGTGAGATCACTGATAATCAGATCAAACTGGTCAAGGTCGTTGCGGTTGAGGGCTTCATCCCGGTCGCCGGTGACGACAGCCTCGTGGCCCAGGCTGCCAAGTGCGGCTTCGAGTATGGCACGCAGCTCATCGTTATTGTCGACGATGAGAATCCTACGTTTCTGCATCCAACTCCAATCTGCTGGTGATAGTCCGAGGAGAGAAAGGAAACGCTGCCCAATTGTTACCAAGCGTTTCCAAGGAACTGTACGATGTTCGCCGTTTATTCGTTCGAAATATATCACACAGTGACTAGTGGTGACCCACGCGCTGCCGAGACCCTGTGAAAACTGTGGGTTCGTAGCGCCAAAGGCGCGAAATGTGACAGCCTGGGCCATCGGCCCAGGTAGACTCGCATAAAAGATTCCCAGCGCTGAAGGCGCGAAATGAGGGTGGACTTAAATCCCGAGGGTTTTCAGTCGAGACTTGTTATTTCGCGCCTTCAGCGCTTCCGGATTGTTATGACCTTACCCAGGGCGTTGCCCTGGGCTATCACATTCCGCGCCCTTGGCGCTGAGAACCAGGAGTTTCCACACAGTCTCTACCTCGATGTGGTATCGACTTCAGGTCACAACAGTGCTTCATCAGATCCAAACTGCATCTGTACTAAATGTCGGGGTTGTTCGCAGCTCTCCGCTACGATGCGTTACACTACGCGCTCTTTGGTGAACCCTAATGGCCACGCGGGAAAAGAACTCTAACCTGGAATATCTAATAGCGCGTTCAATCCTCGGGCTCTTTGGGGTGATGCCGCGTGCTCTTGCCATCGCTCTGGGCCGTGCAATGGGCCGAGTCGCTTACTGGTTGCTGCTCAAACTTCGCCGCACCGGCGAGCGCAATCTCGAAATCGCATTTCCGGAAATGAACGAGCGGGAGAGGCAACGTCTGCTGCGGGGCTGCTTTGATAGTTTGGGCCGTTTGCTGGCTGAGTTTAGCCAGTTTCCTCGGATGTCCCCGGAAAGGTTGCGGGGAATGATCGAATACGATCAGGTCGGCCTGGCGCACTTAAGAGCTGCCGAAAAAAACAAGCGCGGCGTGATCTTTCTGACCGGCCACCTCGGCTCCTGGGAGCTGCTCAGCTTCGGCTGGTCGGCGTTGGAGTATCCCATTAGTTTTCTGGTGCGTCCCCTCGACAATGAACGCGTGGAAGAGATGGTCGAGCGAGTGAGGACAAGATTTGGGAACCAGGCGATCGACAAGAAAAGCGCGGCGAGACAAGCACTGCGCGTGCTGCGTCAGGGTGGGACGCTTGGCATACTTTCCGATCTCAACACGAATCTGTTCGAAGGAGTTTTCGTACCCTTCTTTGGAAAACTCGCTTGCACCACGGCCGGCATTGCTACCCTGGCGCTGAAAACAGACGCGGTCGTGATTCCAACCTGTGCGGTTTGGGACAAGAAACGTAAACGCTACCTCTTTCATGGCGATCCAGCGGTTGAACTGATCAGAACGGGCGACCACGAAAGAGACATCGAGCTAAACACGGCTCGCTTTGCCGAGGCGGTGGAGCGTATGGTTCGCCTTTACCCCGACCAATGGCTCTGGATTCACAAACGCTGGAAGACCAGGCCACCGGGTGAACCGGAGGTTTACCAATAGACTTGAAGGCAGAAGGCGGTTAAGCAGTGGGCCGTAGAAAGCAATAGGAATGAGCCCTGGCGGCTTTGCCGCAATCCGTGCGGAAAGGCTTTTGCCTTTCCGGCTATGACAACATAGATGAGGCTAGGCCTCCGGTCCTTGTTAGAGTCGTCTCGCAATTGGCACCATGCAAGTTTCCGCCAAACAGGATTTCAAAGGCGCTCGTCCAGCTGAAGAAACAGTCGCGCGCGCCTTTAAGTTTGCCGACCTCTCGTTTTATGGGCCGAAACAGCGGTTTCTAATTAGGGCTGCGGACCTGACGTTTTTTCTCCTAATAAAGGCGATCGGCCGTACGATTCGTTGGCAGGTCGAAGGCTGGGAAAACTGGGAAGCTGCGACTCGCAACGGCCAACTCCCTATCTACACCTTCTGGCACAATCGAGTCTTCCTCGCCACCTACTTCTGGCGAAAGCGCCGCATCGTTGTCATGACCTCGCAGAGCTTTGACGGTGAATACATTGCCCGGTTCATTCAAAGATTTGGCTACGGTGCGGCCCGCGGATCAAGTACACGCGGCGCTGTGGGAGCGATCATCGAAATGACCCGGCTCATGCGGTCCGGGTGTCCGACCGCCTTTACAATCGACGGCCCGAAAGGTCCTCGGTACGTGGCCAAGATGGGTGCGGTTTTGTTGGCCAAGAAAACAGGCCAACCGATCCTGCCGTTTACGATTAGCGCACGACACTGGGAGGCGAAAAGAAGCTGGGATCGCTTTCAGGTGCCTCTACCTTTTTCCACCGCGCGTGTTTACATCGCGCCACCAATCTTTGTGCCTGCAGATACTGACGACGAAGGACTTGAAGCGAAGCGCGGTGAACTGCAAGCGGCGCTCGACACAATTAATGGAAACCGTTAGGAGTGGCTGGAGTCTGGCAAAACGTGGGTAAACAAACAATGAAAGCGAACGTCACCTTCTCAAGAATCAATTTCGTGGAACAGGCCGAAGCCCTTGAGCGCATTATGCAGGTCGCTGTGCGGGAGACACTTTCTATACATAAGCGCCTCGGTAACCCTATAGCCGTTTCGAAGGATGGCAAGGTTGTGATCATCCCTCCCGAAGAGATCTTGATCTCACCAGAAGACTTGAGACCCGAAGAATGAATTTGGTTTCATTTGGCCACATATGTCCAGCTCAGGTCCAAAGCCAGTTGAAGCCTAAACCGCAAAGCGCGCAAAAGAAGCCGCAAAGATCCGCGAAGAAATCCTTAGCGCGCCTTTGCGTACACTTTGCGTTCTTTGCGGTTAGTTCTGAGTAGCTCCACGGCAAACCCATGGCGGTTGGGTTCAACCACCTTCATCTTGGGCAGCGCGTTTTGCTTTCCACGCATCCTTGTTTACTCTCTCTCCATACTTGTCCCCGTCATAAACCTTTAGGAGTAGTGAAAATGAGACCCGTGTTTGCTTTAGTACTTGGCCTTTTCATTGCAGTTGCTGCCCAGGCCCAAACCGTCAAGCCGCCAAAAGAGACGGCTCTCGATAGGTTTTTGCGCTACGTGAAAATCGACACGCAGTCGGCCGAAGATCAGAACACGGTTCCCAGTACCCGGAAGCAACTGAATCTTGCCACTCTGCTGGCGAAGGAGTTAAAGGAACTGGGCGCGGAGAATGTGCGGGTCAGTGAGTTTGGAATTGTATACGCCAATCTTCCCGGCAATCTGCCTGACAACTCGAAGGTCCCGGTCATCGGCCTTATCGCGCACATGGACACGTCGCCGGCTGTCTCCGGGGAAAACGTAAATGTGATCATTCATAAAAACTACCAGGGCGGCGACATTGTCTTGCCGAAGGATCCGACTCAGGTAATAACTGTCGCAAACACTCCGGTACTCAAAGAGTTGATCGGCGACGACATCATTACCGCTGACGGCACCACCTTGTTAGGTTCCGATGACAAATCGGGTATCGCCGAAATTATGACCATGGTCGATACCCTGATACAGAACCCACAACTCAAACACGGCACTATCGCGGTGGCTTTTACTCCCGACGAAGAAGTGGGCGGCGGCATTGAAAAGTTTGAGGTGAAGGGGTTTGGGGCCAGGTTTGCCTATACGGTTGACGGCAAATCACTGGGTTCTATTAACGAAGAGACCTGGGGCGCTCGCACCGCGGTGGTCACGTTTAAAGGCATGAGCACGCATCCAGGAACAGCAAAAGGAATAATGGTCAACGCGGCATACGCGCTGGCTGATTACCTGTTGCGATTTCCTAAAGACATGCTCCCGGAAACGACCGAGGGCCGCGTGGGTTTTGTCCATCCCTATGGTGGCGTCGCTGACATCGAGCAATCCAGTATCAAAGTCTTGCTGCGAGACTTCGATATCAGCGGACTGGATTCCAAGGAAAAGATGCTCCGTGAAATGGTCGCTCAGACGCAGGCGAAATTTCCTGAAGTGAAGATCAGCATTGACGTCAAAGAGAACTACAAGAACATGAAAGAAGAACTGAAGAACTATCCCCAACTAATTGAGAATGCGTTTGAGGCGTCGCGACGGGCCGGCCTTAAACCGCGCCTGGATCCAATTCGCGGCGGAACCGATGGAGCGCGGCTGACCTTCCAGGGATTGCCGACGCCGAACCTCTTCACCGGTGGAAATAACTTTCATGGCAAGCTGGAGTTTAATTCACGTCGCGGCTTGGAAAAGACCACGGAGATGTTAGTGAACCTGGTGCAGCTCTTCGCTGAGAAAAAGTAATGTCAGAACCACCTGCGTTAGCGGGTGGTCCACCGAGCGCTGCCCGCCCGCTAACGCAGGCGGTTCTGACAGATCAGATCCTCGTTTATCCGCTAAGAACTGCGGCGAATATTTGTATGACACCTAATTCTAAAACAACTCCCGAAGCTCAATTTCATAGCGGATATGTCGCACTCGTCGGCCGGCCGAACGCCGGCAAGTCGACGCTCTTGAACGCCCTCGTCGGTCAGAAGATCGCCGCAGTTTCCGACAAACCGCAAACCACGCGCTTCAGGATTCAGGGTGTGATCACCAAGCCGGCGGGCCAGATTGTCCTGGTTGATACGCCGGGCGTTCACAAGCCAGGTTACGAAATGAACCGGCGCATGATGGCCACTGTCCAGGATGCGCTGATGGGTGTGGACCTCGTTTGTCTGATTCGCGATGCTTCGTCGTCGAGCGGCAGCGGCGATAAGTTTGTCCTCGAGTTGATTCAAAGATCCGCCAAGCCTGCAATTCTCCTGCTGAACAAGATAGACAAACTCAAAGACAAAGCCGAGCTGCTGCCATTGATCGATTGGTATCGAAACGAATATGAGTGGCGCGAGATCATCCCCATCTCCGCGTTGCGCGGTAGCGTGAACGACATCTTGCCGGGCGAGATGATCAAACACCTTCCCGACGGCGAGCCGTTATTTGACGAAGACGATTTAACTGACCAATCGGTGCGCACCATGGCGGCTGAGATTGTGCGGGAGAAAATTCTGTTGCAGACGCAGGAAGAGATTCCCTATGTGACGGCGGTGGTGGTGGAGAAGTGGGAAGACGAGCGAGAAGACTTCAGCCGGATTCATTGCGCAATCCTGGTTGAAAGATCCTCACAAAAGAAGATCGTCATCGGGAAAGGCGCCGTTCGTTTAAAAGAGATCGGCATCAGCGCTCGAGAAGATATCGAACACCTGCTGGGCCATCGTGTTCATCTGGAGCTGTTTGTGAAAGTGGAAGAAGAGTGGCGTAACAAGCAGGGGCTCCTGGATGATATGGGGATCAGCGGGTGAGCTTTGAGAGGTCCAGAGAAGCCTAATCCTCAACAGATTAACCCTCAGTAATGATACCTGCACGCGAGGATTCTGATCTTTTCTTCTGTGACCTGATAGATAAGCCGATGTTCTTGATCGATTCTTCGCGACCAGCAGCCTTTCAGTTCATGCTTCAAAGGCTCTGGCTTGCCAATTCCCTTGAACGGGTCAGCTGCACATCCTTTATCAAATCCACGATCCGTAATGCCTCGGTCACTGGGACGGTAATTCGTAGCCAGTTTGCTGCGAGCCTGCTTAATCCACCAGGCTAGATCCTCGAAGGCAGCCTCATCAAATTCCAAGCTTCTCACGTGCATCCTCAAATGGAATTCCGGTCTGACGCTCTTTTGCTTCGAGTAGTCGTCGCTTCATGTTTTCACTCTTCAGCAAATAAGCGGTCTCCTTTTCAGACTCAATTTCACGCCACAATTCAATTGGCACTATCACGCTAACAGGATTGCCGCTCTCATCTGAGACGTACTGGATCTCCGTCATACCTAACCTCCAAAGCCAATTCTTTCCGAACCCTCACACTGGGTCAAGGTGAAGAAGCCAACAGCAGCCACCCTTGTCAGTCACCGATCACTCAATTGGCCTGGCCCGCCAAGGTAGCCTCAGGAACTTCTATCAGTTTCCCTGTGGTGACGTCGTAGATGTAACCGTAGATAGGAAGGTCGTTGGGAACCAAAGGATTATTGCGAATGCGCCTGACATCCGCGACCACGCTTTCTGATTGCTCTTTAATTGTCAGCCAATCGACGAACTGACCCTCGGTGGATCCAGGCCCGGTGCCAATATCGTGCCAGCCATCTTCGTCCAAAGTGGCAGTATCCAGGCTACTGGCAAGCAGGTCACGCATGATCTCGTCATTGAATAGTGTCATACCGCAGTTCGTGTGATGAATCACAAACCACTCGCCTGTTCCCAGTAACTTGTGCGAGATGACTAGCGATCGGATCGCGTCGTCACTGGCCCGGCCGCCCGCGTTGCGGATGACGTGCGCATCTCCTTCAGCGAGGCCGGCAAATTTGGATGGGTGCAATCGCGCGTCCATGCAGGTGAGAATCGCAAACTTGCGCGCCGGCGGTAGTGGCAAGTCACCCTTGTCACCAAAGCTGTCGACATAGCGGTCGTTCGCCGCCAGGACCTCTTCAAGGATCTTGCTCATAGTGTTTGTTCCTTCATTTCAATTCACCGCAGAAAGATGTCAACATAGTCGGTCGTTTCATCACAAGGGCTTTGCATCTCCTGAAGTCGCCAGTATCTTCGTTTGCCCGTGATCTTGAAAATCATTTCGCCATTTCGCTCACACGGCTTGCCTTCATTCTTGTAACTCACACGCGTCACAATCCGACCCTGAAAGGTAAACTCCTTCGCCTCGATCTTCAGCACGGTGCCCTCAATCTCGACGTAGTCGCCACCTTTCGCCTGTCGTGCTTTGAGGGAAAGTGTACCTCCCCGATCAATCACGACCAGCTCGGCCAGGTCTTTCCACTTACCCCAGCTGATCCAGTGGAGTTGGAACTTATGCCGTCCTATCAACTGAGTGGCGGCGACCTTGTCATTAACGACGGTCCTAGTTGAAACGGAAACGGTTTGCGCGGGCAGACTAACTGGCCCGATAGCAATCAGAAGAGTTATCAGTAGAGAGCGGCAAATCTGCAAAGTCGAATTTCCTCCTGTTCTCATAATTCTGAGTATTTCTTTGCGTGAACTTTGCGGCTCTTTGCGCAAAGATCAAAGCGTTGAACTCTGGACCTAACCCGCGCGGACTTGATAGATCAGGCGTCAGGTGGTTTCGCATCGGTCTCCATTTCGTCCCAAATCAAGACGTGTCTGGTTTCCTTGAGCAACAGCGAACCCACGATGAATGTGAGACCGGCAACGACAATGGGGTAATACAAGCCGGCATAGATATTCCCGGTTTGCGCAACCACATATAGCCCTATCAATGGCAGCATCCCACCAAACACGCCGTTGCCGATATGGTAAGGCAGCGATAGCGACGTATACCTAATTCTGGCGGGGAAGGCTTCCACCAGATACGCCGCGATGGGGCCATAAACCATAGTCACGAAAATCACCTGAATAAACACCAGCAGGATCAGCTTCCAGGCAATCGGATTACTGATAAGACTTGCGAAATCAGTGTAAGGCAGGACCTGTTGAGCTGGCTGTAGTACCCCATCAACATAAGTCTGCGGCGTTAGACTGATTGAGCCAGTGACTGGATTTTTTATCGGTGAAGCGGTGACCACGTTGGAGCCCGCCGCGCTTTGCATGGCGCGGTAGAGTGGAATGTAAGAAACAGCCGCCAGTAAGCATCCCAGCATCATGATCCGCTTTCGGCCGATGCGATCAGACAGCGAACCAAAGATCACGAAAAAGGGCATGCCCAACAACAGGGTGATGGCGATGATGTAGTTTGCCGAAGTGGAATTAACATTAAGAACCGTTTGCAGGTAGAACAGCGCGTAAAACTGTCCGGTGTACCAGACCACGCCCTGCCCGGCAGTCGCGCCGAAAAGTGAGATCAGGACCCGCCTGAGGTTCACCCACTTGGTAAACGCCTCTTTCAACGGCTTGGCCGACGTCATTCCTGCGCTCTTGAGCTGTTGGAAGATCGGCGACTCTTTCATGCGCAACCGAATGTAAAGGGAAATGCCTACCAGGAAGATTGAAATCAAAAAAGGTATGCGCCAGCCCCACGAGTTAAAGGTGTCCTTGCTCATGAGATTCTGCACGACCAGGATTACTGCCAGCGAAACGAATAATCCAAGCGTAGCTGTGATCTGGATGAAGCTGGTGTAGAACCCACGTTTTGCATCGGGCACGTGTTCGGCCACGTAAACAGCCGCCCCGCCATATTCCCCACCCAAAGCCAGCCCCTGCAAAATGCGAATTGCCAGCAGGATAATCGGCGCCGCAATCCCAATCGTCGCATAAGTAGGAAGGAAGCCGATGAGCGATGTCGCGCCGCCCATAATCAGCAGGGTTACGAGAAACGCATATTTGCGTCCGACGAGATCGCCTATCCGGCCGAAGAAGAGCGCGCCGAAAGGACGAACTACAAACCCAACCGCGAAAGTTGAAAGATAGGCGATCAGGGCCAGCGTATCATTTCCCTGGGGATAGAAGAGCGGCGAGATGACCGTAGCGAGACTGCCGAAAATGTAGAAGTCGTACCACTCGATCATCGTGCCCACGGCAGAGGCTGTGATGATCTTCCAAATCTTGTAGTCTTGTGGCTCGCCGCTAATTGCGGCGTTCATGGGAATAGACGATGTCATTTAGGACGCGTATCTTAAACTACTGCGGACCGCCACGCACCCTATGACTGTCTTGGATTCAAGGTAATAGGTCCTATAGG
>JANNJZ010000190.1:0-26251 GCA_031396065.1 Pyrinomonadaceae bacterium
GCAGGGAGACGGGAACGCCTTTGCCTTCGTTACATTCGGCTTTGTTTGCGCCGATTCCGGAACCAACCCTCAGAACCGGGATCAAGGCAATGACATCGGCAGCACTGGAACTGATGAAGAAATAAGACAGTCCAAGGTCCAAGGTCCAAAGTCCAGTGTCCAAGGTCCAAGGTCCAAGGTCCAAAGTCCAAAGTCCAAAGTCCAATGTCAGGAAAGGCGCCTTGTTAGGGATTGAACAATATCGGGAGATAGACGTTGTTCACTTTGGACTTTGGACTTTGGACTTTGGACTTTGGACTTTGGACTTTGGACTTTGGACTTTGGACTTTGGACTTTGGACTTTGGACTTTGGACTTTGGTTTGAGCCATGCTCCACCTTCACAACGGCGACTCGTCGGCCAACATTGCGAAAGAATCCTCCCTTCCCGGTGATCACTTCGCCTTCCGCGAATCATTGATCACGGGACCAACACCGGCAGGTCTCTCAGGCGAAGAGTGGCGAAGCCGGCGCGCCCTACATTTGTCCGAGAGCTACGGCGTCAACGTAGAGGAATGCGCACGAGAATTGTTGGACCAGGAGCACAAGCTTGGTTCGTTTCCGGATCACGACGAAGTGGTGCTCTGGTTTGAACACGATCTGTTTTGCCAAACAAACCTGCTTTATCTGCTCGACTGGTTTGCCAGCCAGGACCTGGGTAACACAAAGCTTAGTCTGATCTGTATCGGTGAGTTTCCTGGCAAAGAAGATTTTCGCGGGCTGGGTGAACTAAATGCCGAGCAGCTGGCTTCGCTGTTTCCCGATCGTCGGCAGATAACTTCGGCCCAATTGGAACTCGGAGAGCAGGCCTGGCAAGCTTACTGTTCGCCTGGCCCAATGGAGATCGAAAGGCTGGCAGCCTTTGATACGCCCTCTCTTCCTTTGCTGGGGCCGGCGCTCAAGGCCCACCTTCGTTGCTTTCCCTCAACGAAGAATGGTTTGGGTCGGATTGAAAATACGGCGCTTGAACTCATCGACGCCGGATCGAAAAACTTCGGCGAGTTGTTTTCCCGATTCGCCAGTGCTGAGCCGATATATGGTTTGGGCGATGCGCAGTTCTGGCTGGCATTGAAGCGTCTCAGTGTTGGCCGACAGCCGCTACTTCGAATAGAAAATGGCGGGGAAAGTGAAAGTAGCTCTTCAGCGATTGTTCCCAATGCCGAGTTTGAGATGACTGACACCGGAGTCTCGGTGCTTCGCGGCGAAGCTGACTTTGTTGCGCTGAACGGAATTGATTACTGGCTTGGCGGCGTGCATCTGTCCCTCGATAAGCTGTGGCGGTGGGATGAGACGGCAGGAGTTATGGTCTAGAGGCCAGCTCCGTCCGAGCCTGAAGGGCTGTCAGATAGTAGCCGGTGGTCGCAGCGTAGCGCAGACCACCGGGCAAACCGAAAACAATTCCACACCCAGAAAAGGGTGTCAGAAAAGGTGGCACCCCGCCGGGGTGCGGACCATTTAGGTGCTCGTTCCCGGTGGTCTGCGCTACGCTGCGACCACCGGCTACTATCTGGCAGCCCTTCAGGCTGAACCTACTGCGCAGGGCCCTCCTTAACAGTCGGGCTACTGCCCCCAGGCACACGGAGCCGCATTTACGATTCACCATTTACGATTTACCATTCACTAATCATGGATATCGAATCGGTTCGCAACTTTTGCCTTTCGCTTCCCCACGTCGATGAAAAGGTTCAGTGGGGCAACGACCTCCTGTTTCGGATCGCAGAAAAGATGTTTGCAGTGGTTGCGCTGGAACCCAGCCATGGAGTGATACTCTCATTCAAGTGCACCCCTGAGAAGTTTGCCGAGCTGGTGGAGTTGGAGGGGATCATTCCGGCGCCTTACATGGCTCGCCACCATTGGGTTGGGTTCGAACGTTTTGATGCCCTACCTGATCGCGAACTGAAACCGCTGCTGCAGCATGCTTATCAGCTCGTTAAGGAAAAGCTCCCCAAAAAAGTACTCGCGAACCTGGAGGCACAGATCGCAAAACCCATTAAACCAAAAGAAGCGACGCTAAGATAATTTGCTGCGCGACTTCCGCCCTTATTTTTCTGACCTCTGATCTCCGATCTCTGCCTTTCATGGCGGATAGTCCCTTAAGAATATTCCAAAATGAAAACAAACTGGTGGGAACACTTTTTTCACGGCATCGCGCTGGATTTTTGGCGGGCCGCGATCAGCGAGGAACAGACGCGCTCGGAAGCCGACTTTATCAATAACCAGCTGCAGCTGCCGGTAGGAGCGCGCCTGCTGGATGTGCCTTGTGGCAACGGCCGCCTCTCAATCGAGTTGGCGGCCTTTGGATTTGAGCTGACCGGGGTTGATATTGCCGTGGAGTTCATAGAAGAAGCCAAGCGAAACTCTGCTGCACGAAGCGTTAGCATTGACTGGCGAAATATCGAAATGCGCGCCTTGCCATGGGCGAATGAGTTTGATGGAGCTTTCTGTTTTGGAAACAGTTTTGGCTATCTGGAAGATGGCGAGAACGTTGATTTCCTGAAAGCAGTTTCGCAGACACTAAAACCCGGCGCTCGTTTCATTCTGGATGCTCCTGCTATCGCGGAATGCCTGCTGCCCCACTTTCTGGAGAAGCGTACGATTGAACTCGGCGATGTTACGGCCACCATTGATACCCGCTATGACCACGAACAGAGTCGAATGTTCCCCAGCTTCACTTTTGTCAGAAATGGAGTTGAGGATAAGCGGTCGTCGTCACAGCGAATTTACACATACAGGGAACTGGTCGGATTGCTTTCTGAAGCCGGCCTCGAAACTGTGGAGGCCTATGGTTCACTAGCAGAAGAACCCTTCAAGTTGGGGGCTCATAGGTTGCTGATCGTGACCAGGAAAGCTTGAGAGGCAGCGAGTAAAGAGCGGGGCAAGCCCGCCTTCCCAACCTCGAGATGTTGTCGGTGATCGGTTTCCTTCCCGTCTGAAATCGCCACATCTGCAGCCCCGAAGGGGCGACATTTAATAGCCACGTCCCGTAAGGGCGTGGTAAAGAGACCAACTGAATCCTCAGCTCCGAAGGTGCGACACTTCAGTTCAGTCCCAAATGTAGCGTTTGTCATATGGAATGCCGTGTTTCTCAAGCAGTACAATCAATTCCTCTTTGAAAGTTCGTTTACGGTGATGATCTTCCTGATTCAAGATGTAACGAACTACTTTGCTCTCCTCCGATTTGCTCACGCTGAACGCACCATACCCTTCTTGCCAGGCAAACGATCGGAGTTGTGAAGAGTAGTCATGAATCCATCTGGAAGAGTTTGATTTCACGGCGTTAACAAAATCCGCAATGCTGATTGTTGATGGCATTGAGGCGTATAGGTGGATGTGGTCAAACATCCCGCCGGCAGGAATCAATCTCGCATTCTTGTTTTTCATGATCCCGCCGATGAACGAATAGAGGTCATCGCGCATCTCCCCAGCCAACCACGGCTCTCGCCCCTTAGTGCTCCAGGTAAAATGAATTAGTAAACTTAAATATTTTCCCGCCATCGTGAGTCTCCTTTGAGTGAAGTGTCGGCCCCGCGGGCCTCAAAGATGAGACTAACACTGGATCCACGCCCTAACGGACGTGGCTATTGACTACCGGCCCTTCGGGCCTTAGCCAAGTTTCTTTCTAAGACAACCCTGTCCATAATTTAGGACTCCAAAGGCCACACTCCCCGTTCCATCCAGTTCATCTCGTCCGGAGGTTCTGATGAAGTCCAGGTTCTCAGGTTCGCTCCTGCTACTTCTCTTTTTCGTCCCCTTTCAAACACTTCAAGCCAAACCCGCCGCCGAAACGCTGGCCCGTCAGGCGACTTCTGCTGATACGGTGGAGGCGGCACGAGCAGTCACAGAGTTACGTGATCGGGGTCCGGAGGGATTGGAAGCCTTGCGGCAAATGTACGCCGAGGAGATCAATCGTCAGGTTGCCAATCCCTTACTGGCTGCAACACCTGAGTGGCAACGCTTGAGTTTGGCTCTGGATACCGTTAGTCAGCAGAAGGATAGTTATCTCTCCGGGCTTTATTGGTACACCGACCTTAATCAGGCAAAGACCGTCGCGCGCGCTGCCGGCAAGCCAATACTCTCGCTGCGGCTACTCGGCAAGCTCAGCGAAGAGTTTAGCTGCGCTAACAGTCGCTTCTTCCGCACCATCCTCTATTCGAACGAAGAAATTGCCAGAACGCTCAGGGAGAAGTTTATTCTCCACTGGGAATCGGTGCGACCAGCGCCACGCGTAACCATCGACTTCGGTGATGGCCGCAAGCTCGAGCGAACCCTGACGGGAAACAGTATTCACTATGTTCTCGATCCTGATGGCCAGCCGCTCGAAGCCTTGCCGGGCCTGTATGGACCTGCGGCTTTCCGGCGTCAGTTAGATGGGATCGACGGACTGTTTCAACAAGTGACGAAAAAGAAGACGCCAGACTTTAGAGGATTCTTTTCGGTTTATCAGCGCGAACGCCTCAACAAAATCAACCTTGACTGGCTCGCCGATATCGAGAAGAGCGGGGGTAAAAAGCCCGAGGGACTAGTGGTGCTTCGACGACAAGATGGTACGCCGGAGGCCCTCCAAATCACGTCGCTGGCCGTAACCAAAGCGATAACCGAAATGAGTATCCTGAGATCGCTGACCGCCGCCCCGGAAGCGATGGGAGTCGTGACTGATGAAGGGACGTGGAAAAAGATAGCCCTCCTGCATATCTCGGACGCAACCTTAGACTCGCGCAGTATTGGGCTCATCCGGCGTCAAACTCAAAAGTCTTTTCAGGCCGATGGCACCAGGAGAAACGCAGATCGAACACTAACGAAGCTGGTGGACAAGCTTCAGATGAACATCGCCCTGGACACGGTGCGCAATGAATACCTTATGCATACCAAACTGTACGCCTGGCTCATCGCCGACCGCAGCGCCCGCAGCAACATTGATGCATTGAACAAGAAAGTTTATACGGAGTTATTCTTATCCCCGGCCTCAGATCCCTGGCTGGGATTGTTTTCACCTGAGACCTATGTGGCGATCGAGGGTGGCGGAATAGTTCGCTGATCCAGGCGTCTGTTGCTGGAAAGACGCATCCGCAGATTACGCCGATTTCAAAGGCAAGAACTCGGAAACTCTTGTATGTGTAATCTGCGTAATCTGCGGATGTTGGTCACTTCATCTTCTGAATAATCGCATCGGCAAACTCAGCGGTCTTTGCCGTTCCCCCAATGTCTTTGGTGCGCACGGTGCCTTCCGTAAAGACTTCCAGCAGCGCATTCTCAGTCTTATCCGCGGCTGCGCGCTCGCCGAGATGACGCAGCATGAGAATCCCGGATTGCAGCAGCGCTGTGGGGTTGGCAATTCCCTGTCCGGCGATATCGGGCGCCGAGCCATGCACCGCTTCAAACATCGCGCCCTTCTCACCGATGTTCGCGCCGGGGACCAGGCCCAAGCCACCAATTAGCCCAGCACATAAATCGGAAACGATGTCGCCGTAGAGATTCTCCAGCAGCATCACGTCAAATTGTTCAGGACGCATCACCAGCTGCATGCAGGCGTTGTCGATGATCTTATCGTCGGCCTCTATATCTGAATACTCCGTCGCTACTTTGCGGAAGCAATCGAGGAAGAGCCCGTCTGACAACTTCATGATGTTAGCTTTGTGGCCGCAGGTGATTTTCTTACGTCCTTCGCGGCGGGCAAATTCAAACGCGAACCGGGCAATGCGAGTCGATGCTTTCTCCGTAATGATCTTCAGACTCTCAACTACTCCCGGGACCACGACATGCTCCAGACCCGCATAAAGACTCTCCGTATTCTCGCGAACGATGACCAGATTGAGTTCAGGATAGCGGCAGGGCACGTTGGGCAATGCACGAATGGGACGCAGGTTGGCGTATAGATCGAGAGCCTTGCGCAAGCCGACATTTACTGAAGTGAAGCCTTTGCCGATGGGTGTGGTGACCGGCCCCTTAAGCGCGACTTTGTTGCGGGTGATCGATTCAATCAGCTCGTTCGGAAGCGTTACGCCAAACTTCTCCAGCGCCTGGGCGCCTGCGTAGTGAGTTTCCCACTCAATCTCTACGCCTGAAGCTTCGATGATCCGCACTACGGTTGCAGCTACTTCGGGGCCAATGCCATCGCCGGGAATCAGTGTGATACGATGTTTCATAAGTGCTTTTTTGGTCTTGGGCCTTTGGTCTTTGGACTTTGTTTCGAAGGGCTAAGGATACATTTCAACGACAAAAAGACCAAAGACCAAAGACCAAAGGCCAAAATTCAATAGCCCAAAAACAGAGTCCTCTCCCCAAATCAGAAGAGCTACCACGTTAAAATGAGTGAATTACCGAGAACGGCCAGCGTAGTCATTGTTGGAGGCGGTGTGATCGGCATGGGCGTCGCCCGCGCGCTGGCCCTGCGGGGCTGCCGCGATGTGCTCTTAATCGAGCGCGGCAGTTTGGGAACCGAATCATCGTCCGCCGCCGCCGGAATGTTAGCGCCTCAAGCAGAGGCGGATTGTGCCGACGATTTTTTTCGTCTGGCCTGCCGAAGTCGGGATATGTACGCCGCGTTTTCGGCCGCCTTGTTAGACGAAACAGGGATAGACATTGAACTAGAGACCACTGGCACGCTCTATTTGGCTTTTAGCGAAGGGGATGAGACTGAACTCAAGCAGCGCTTCGAGTGGCAGACGAAAGCGGGTCTCCCGCTGGAGACTATGGACGGTGATGATGCCAGACGGCTGGAGCCCGCGATTTCTCCACACGCCCGCGCGGCCCTCAAATTTCCATTGGATATGCAGGTTGAAAACCGACGGCTAATCAGCGCGCTGGCGGCATCGACTAACAAACTTGGCGTTCGTCTGACTACGGGAACGACGGTTACAGCCTTGAAGACCGACTACCGCGGAGTCGCGGGTGTTGAAACGTCGCACGGCTTTGTCGGCACTAACGTCGTGGTCATTGCCGGCGGCGCCTGGACCTCCTCGCTGGGACTAACTGCGATATCCGGCAGAGCATCTTCGGACAAAACTCTGCCGAACCTTCGGATTGAACCGGTTCGCGGTCAGATGCTTTGCTTTGAAGTTAATCCCCAAATTGCTCGTCACGTCATTTACAGTTCTCGTGGATACGTCGTTCCCCGGCGCGATGGCCGTCTGCTGGCGGGATCAACCACGGAGCAGGCGGGTTTCGAGAAGCGGGTGACTGCCGAGGGTGTTAGCTCCATTTTGTCGGCTGCAATGGAGATATCTCACCAAATCGGAGTCTTACCCATACGCTCGTCCTGGGCGGGCCTACGACCGCGCGCTGCTGACGGTTTGCCAGTACTCGGCCAGTATGCTGAAATTGACGGGCTCTTTTATGCAACCGGCCACTACCGCAACGGCATCTTGTTAGCGCCAATCACTGGTGAGCTAATAGCCGGAGCAATTATTGACCAGGTGGCCCCCACTGCGATTAGCTCTTTTTCACCGGATCGCTTTGACACCGGTGTCTCCAGGATTCACGTTGAAACAGTGGGTGGGGCCCACCTCTAAATGAATCGTTCTGTTCTCGTAACGCGATGAAGTTTCTCAATCAAAGGTTTCTCATTTTAGTATTGCTGCTGTTGGCGGCGATGCCGACTGGCTCCGCTCTTGCCCAGGCTGCCGATGCCCGCGCAACTACCCCCGCTCCCGTGCCTTCGCCGGAGAATCAGACCGTAGCCGTCGCGCCTGATACACGCTCTGCAAGGTTGTTATTCGAAGAGGCAGACTCCTATCTAAACAGGCGATACCAGGAGTTTAATAAACAAAACCTTCCCTACGATCCAACCCTCGAATCAAAAACGAGAGAGGAACAGAAGGCGGTGGCTGTCAAAAATGCGGCTGCGCTCGCCGCTCGAAAATCCTTAGCAGACGAGGATGTGTTTTACCTGGGGAGGCTTAATCACATTGGCGGGAAGGCGGATGAAGCCCTCGAAGCGATGCGACGCTATTTATCAACGGGGCCTGAAGGAGCAAATTCCCAAATTGCCCGCGCTGTTGTGGTTCTCTACGCCACTCGAAAGGAGCTGATTCCTGAAGCGGAGCGCGCCGTTGAAGCTTATTCGCAAAATCGGCCTCAAGACTTAGCCGAGTGGTTTGGCATGGAGACACTCATCACCCAGGCCGCGCGCAAGCTGAAAGATTATGAGCGCATGTCGGCTCACGCGCGTGAGATGCTCAAGATTGCGAAGCTGGGGGCAGTTGATAAGAGTCAAAATCCCTTCACTCGCGACGACATGCTATTCAAGGCGACATCCCTGGTCGTCGAGGCACACACGCAACTAAACAAAAGCGAGGCGGCCGTTGCGGCAATCCTTGGGTTGCGCAGAATGGCACTCTCGCTGCCGTCTGGAAATCTTTTGAGACTGGCAAATATGAGCTTCGGCGCTATGGCTGGTTCGACTGATCTGCGACGGAGTTCCGATGAAGCTGCGCCTCCTCTGGATTCGGCGCTTCCTGAGCTGGTGTCGGCCCAGTGGATTGATCAGGCGCCGGTCAAGTTATCGGATCTGCGAGGCCAGGTTGTCTTATTAGACTTCTGGGCACCCTGGTGCGGACCATGTCGGAACACCTTTCCGAAACTGCAAAAATGGCACGAAACTTACAAAGATAAGGGCCTGTTGATACTGGGACTGACAAACTATTTCGGCCACGTCAATGGCAAAAAGATGGACCAGACTGAAGAGCTCGCCTATCTGCGAACCTTCAAGAAAACTAATAAGCTGCCCTATGGCTTCGTAGTCGCGGATTCGCAGCGGAATGAACTCAACTATGGGGTGTTTTCAATTCCCATGTCTTTTCTGATCGACCGGAACGGGAAGCTTCGATTCATTGCCATAGGAGGCTCGGAACGGGAATTCCTGGCCCTTGGAAAAATGGTTGAAACCCTCCTGGCTGAACCGATCGAGACGACCCAGGTACAAACGCCGGCCCAAACGAAATGAAATTCCGGGTAGTTCGTCAGGTGAGCTTTTAATGGAATCAAACATCACTCCTTTAACGATCGGTATTTCTTTTCTCGCCGGCATCGTCTCGTTTCTGTCGCCGTGTGTTCTGCCGCTGGTTCCGGGTTACATCTCGCTAATCTCCGGAGTCAGCGTCGATCAGTTGAAAGAAGGAATTAACAGCCGCAAGGCGGTGATCCTCAACTCCCTGGCTTTCAACGCCGGACTCTCGATTATTTTCGTCGCCCTGGGAACCACCGCTGGGCTGGTTTGCGCCGCGGTCCTAAACAATCCCTGGGTGAGAATTATTGGCGGCCTGGTCATCATCGCTTTTGGATTACAACTAATCGGCCTGCTCAAGATTGGGGCCCTCTACAAAGACACACGTTTCTTTTCCAACGAGAAACCGCGCGGCATGCTGGGCTCGATGACCCTTGGTTTTGCTTTTGCTGCCGGTTGGACGCCATGCATCGGTCCTATCCTGGGCGGCATTATTGGCTTGGCAGCGACCTCGGGCGGTTGGCGCAGTGGCTTGATTCTCTCAAGTTTTTATTCGGCGGGCCTGGCCGTACCATTCCTGTTGACCGGTCTCGGCATCAATAAGTTTCTGAGTTTCTATGGCAACTTCCGCAAGCACCTGCACAAGGTCGAGGTCTTCTCCGGCATCATTTTGATCATGATTGGGTTGCTGGTGATGACGAACCGCGTAACGATCCTCGCCAGTTCGTGGCTGGCACGAGTGCTTCCAAATCTGGAAGGAAAATTGATAGTCGACAAACCAGGTCCGCAGGCCCCGACCTCGACGGCGAGCAACTCGTTGGCGGCGCCGGATGTGGGGTTTGCAAAACTCGCCGGCGGTCAATTGCGTTTGGCGGAGTTGCGTGGGCGCGTAGTGGTGCTTAACTTCTGGGCTACGTGGTGCATTCCCTGTCGTTCAGAAATCCCGGCCCTCAATTCTATGCAGAAGGCGATGGGTGGGGAGGGGTTGACTGTAGTTGGAGTTTCCTACGACGACACCCGGGAGTTGATCGAGGAATTTCAAAAGGACCTCAAGCAGGACTACACTGTGGTGCTGGGTGGCCAGGACGTCGGCGCGCAATTACCGGCGGCGCCGCTGCCGACCACCTACATCATCGATCGCCAGGGTCTGATCCGCGAAAAATTCATTGGAGAAAGAAGTCTGGCGGCTTTCGAATCGGTAATCAAACCGCTGTTGCTCGAAGGCTCCAGCACAGCCAGCAGTGGATCACAGAAGGCGCAATTCGCGGCGGCGTCAAAGTGCGAGGTTCCCATCGAGGCACCCTCACTGGGGTGCTAGACAATACCGAGTCTTAGTGGAGGTAAAGGGATGTTAAAATTCGTTCTCATACTTCTGATCGCGCTGGCCTTTACGCCGGCTGCGGTTTATGCGCAAGACGGCCACGAGTATTCGCCGCTGGTTGAGAAAGTCGTAAACTACAAGACTTGGACTCTCAACGACATCAAGGATGATAAGCCGGTAGATCTGCGCGCGGCCGTGGCCGGCAAGAAACTCGTGATGGTCGTCTACTTCGCGCCCTGGTGCGGTAACTGGCACAAAGAAGCGCCGGTCGCTGCCAGGCTCTATGAGAAGTATAAGGACCAGGGCTTTGCCGTGATTGGCGTCAGTGAATACGGCTCGCGCGATGAAGTTAAGAATTTCTTTGGACCCACTGGCTCACCTTATCCGGTGGTCAGCGAGTCAGAGTCAAAGGAAGATCGCGAGAAGACCGCGCATGCTGGATACCGGAAATTGTCCGGTGACACTCGCAAGTGGGGTTCACCCTGGAATATTTTTCTCGATCCCGCGACGCTCTCGAAGACCGGGGATGTGGTTACTGAAAAAGCCTGGGTCGTGAATGGAGAGTTGATTGAGGCAGATGTTGACAAATTTATCGCCGAGCATTTGAAGACCGCTACTGCTTCGGTGATCGAGCCTTGTAAACAGTAGGCGGTTGCGAGTTGTTTATGCGAAGGCGCAGGTTCCGAGGGAGCCTGCGCCTTTCCTTGTGGGTAGTGTCCTAATTTCCGAATCTCTGTGCATCCTCTGTGTTCTCTGTGTCTCCGTGGTGAGTAGTCTTCGTCGTTTTTCCACCACCGAGACACAGAGAACACAGAGGTTGCACAGAGAAACTTGAGATTAGGACACCATTTTCTGGTGGGCTCGTTTTATGATTTCAAAGTTCGTTGCTAATATGACCGACTCTTTTATGTCCGACACTTCCATTGCCGCGGGTGCGCAACCATCAACCTTAACGGCGAACTAAAGTGTGTCGGCCAATTGAAACCCTATGAAACTTCGTTTGCTATATCACGGCCACTGTTTTGACGGCGTCGCTTCGGCGGCTACGTTTACCCGTTTTTACAAAGAACGCATTCATCCGGAGGCTGAAGTTAGTTACGCCGGCCTGTTGCACCGGCCCGGGAATCTGTTTGATCTCGAACTGCTGGACGGCGACGAGAATGCTATCGTTGATTTTAAGTATGCGCCGTCAGAACGCTTGACCTGGTGGTTTGATCATCACGAGTCGGCGTTCTTAACTCCCGCCGATGAAGCACACTTTCGCGCCGGCAACTCGGGCAAGAAGTTTCTTGATGCCACGCGCAAGTCCTGCACCGAATTTATCGCCGATGTCGCCCGCGATAAGTTTGGCTTCAACGATGAGCCAATCAAATCGCTGGTCCACTGGGCCCACATCATCGATGGCGCGCTGTATGAATCGGCGGCGCAGTGTGTGGAATTAAGAGAGCCGGCGTTGCAACTCATGCAGGTGATTGAGGCTGACCCCGATGATAAGTTTGTGGAGCAGGTGATTCGGGACCTGACGGTGAAGTCGCTGGAAGAAGTTGCCACCAGTGATGAAGTCCAGCGGCGGTTTCAACCAATTCTCAAGCAGCATCTGGAAACGCAGGAGGCTATTCGTCGCAAAGCCACGCTTTCGAGTAACGTGGTCCAGTTTGACCTGGTCGACGAGGGCTACGAAGGCTTCAACAAGTTCATTCCTTACTATCTCTATCCGGAAACCACCTATACGGTGGCCTTAACCCGCGGCTCGCACCGTACGAAGATTTCAGTGGGCTCGAACCCCTGGTCGCCACGCCCGCGCACTCACAACATCGCGAAGATCTGCGAACGCTATGGCGGCGGTGGACACGCGGTGGTTGGGGCAATCTCGCTGAAGCCCGAAGAGATCGAGAAGGGCCGGGCGATTATGCAGGAGATCGTGGCAGAGCTATCCAGTCCCTCCTGAGTCTAAATTGTCGGAACAACCTACGAACGCGCGGGTCTAATTCATCAAATGAATCCCCGTCAAATTTTGTCTACGAAATTTTTGCTGGTGCTCAGCGTGTGTGCCATGGTCTTAATGGCTGGATGTGCTAGCAGCCAGGGGGGCGTTTCGACTGCGAACAACCTCGCTCAACCTGCTTCTTCCCATGGCAATCAGCCCGTCGGATCCTCAGCCCAGATCGCTGTTGTCAATCCATTCCCCGTTATCCATGTCTTCGTGGCGCTTTGTGACAACGTAAATCAGGGGATCGTGCCGGTCTCGGCCTCGCTTGGCAACGGAGACAATCCCGCAACCAATTTGTACTGGGGCGCTGCTTTCGGCGTGAAAACGTTCTTCAGCAAAAGCAAAGACTGGGAGTTGGTGTCGGAGGTTAGGAATCCCAAGCCCGCAATCCTCGCCAGGTGCGTCTTCAAGAGGAAGGATCGCGACGTATTTATCGTGGCTGATGCTTATCAGGGTAAAGAGATTTCGCAGGCGATTTGGGATTTCCTCAAAGCGGCTTCGGGTAGCAGTGGGGATACCCTCGAGGTGGCGCAGGCGTCGCGTAAATTCAAATTCAACTCCGGTGGTAGCGCAGAGTTAGTGGCCTACGTCGGTCACGATGGTTTGATGGATTTCAAACTTCAGTCGACGCCTCAGGCGCAGGACGACCGCCAGCGCAAGGCAATCATTCTAGCCTGCTATAGCAAGCATTATTTTACGCAACCACTCCAACGCGCAGGCGCGGAGCCACTGCTGTGGACTACAAACCTGATGGCGCCGGAAGCATACATTTTATCGGCGGCATTTGAAGGCTGGTTAAAGGAGGAGACTGACGAGCAGATTCGTGTGCGGGCGGCGAAAGCTTATAGCAGTTATCAAAAATCCGGACTTAAAGGCGCGAATAGTTTGTTTGCGACGGGGTGGTAGGGAAAAACAGGAGGCAGGAGCGGTTCGCGGCTCTGCCGCCTGATGTGCGGGAGGTCTCCGACCTCCCGAATAGCCGCCAGAGTTTATGGGGGGCTACGCCCCCTAAAATTGGGGCGCAGCCCGAATGCCGTAGGCGCTGCCGGGAGGTCGGAGACCTCCCGCACATCAGGCGGCAAAGCCGCGAACCAATCCGCTCCTGCCGCTGATCCTATTGTCCTCCGCCTACTGTCACTTCGCCATCAGTGCTTCAATCTCATCGGCATCTTTCGGGACTTTAGTAGTCAACACGCGTGGACCATTCGAGGTGCAGAGCACGTCGTCTTCAATCCGTACCCCGATGCCCAAATACTTTTCCGGAACGTCTTTCGTATCGGGCGCCACATAGATCCCGGGCTCCACCGTCATCACCACTCCTGGCTCGAGCGCGCGCGATTGTTTGTCGTAGTAGTAGATCCCCACGTCGTGCACGTCGATGCCCAGCAGGTGGCCCAGCCCGTGCATGTAAAACTGCTTATACTTCTCTTCCTTGATCAAGTCAGCCGGTTTGCCCTTCAACAATCCCAACCGGACCATGCCCTCAGTCAGCATTTCGACCGAGTGTTGTTTCAACTCATCATGAGTAGTGCCGGGTCTAACCATTTCAATGCAGGACATCTGCGTCTCGAGCACCAGATCGTAGATTTCGCGCTGCCCTTCGGTATAGCGGCCGTTGATGGGAAAAGTGCGGGTGATGTCTGACGCATATCCTTTGTATTCGGCGCCCGCATCGATAAGAAGCAAGTCGCCATCCCGCAGTTCACCGTCGTTGGTCATGTAGTGAAGAATGGTGGCATTTGGGCCGCCGCCGACGATGGAGTTGTAGGACGGGCCCGACGCTCCTCGGCGTCGGAAAAACTGCTCAAGTTGCGCTTCGACTTCGTATTCTTTCATTCCCGCCCGCACGGTTTTCATCGCTTCGACATGTGCCTCGGCGGCAATGTCGGCAGCCATTTGCATCAACTCAATCTCTTCCGGGCTCTTCAAGACGCGCATCTCATGGACGATCGTCGCCGGATCGATAATAGTGCGCGGCGGGTGAATGGGCCGGCGATTCATTGAGCGCATCTCAGCAATCTTGCGAATGACCCTGCTGTCGAAGTCAGGGTTAACTCCCAGGCGGTAGTAGAGGTTGGTCGCGCCGTCGAGGAGGTCATGAAGCTTTCCGCCAAACTCCTCGATGGGAAACGATTCGTCCGCCCCAAACTCACTCTTCGCGCCTTCTACTCCCGCCCGCCGGCCCACCCAAATTTCCTGGTCAGGATCGCGTGGTCGCACGAAGAGCGTGTATTTTTGTTCCCGCCCAGGCGCGATCACGGCGATCGCTTCCGGTTCTTCAAAGCCAGTCAGGTAGTAAAAGTCAGAATCCTGGCGGAAACGATACTGGGTGTCGTTAGAACGCGTGGCCTCGTGTGCGGCGGGAATGATGGCTACTGATTTTTGATCCATGCGGCGCATGAATTCCTCGAGTTGGGGTCTGATCATAAGAACCTGCTCCTCGGAAATGTTTGTTTAGATTGGGAAGGCTCATTGTACCCGAGAGGAGAGGAACTCGGGAAACTGCGGTTCAGCAGGTTACCCTGCCTGCAGTATAGGTGCACTTGCGCCTGTGCCGCCTTCCGTGCGGTAAGCCTTCCGGCTTACCGCAGGCTCTTATTGAAGAGAGGCTACGCCTCAAATCGTGGGGCTTGCTCCTCAACTTGGACCGGAGGCATAGCCTCGACGAAAAAAGATGTTTTCGGTAAGCCATAGGCTTACCGCACGGAAGGCGGCAAAGCCGCGTAGGTCCAATCTCGCTAGCGGCCCCAAGCTCTTTGTTAGATAATCCAAGGGAATGAGTTTTCAATCATTATCACAGGTAAAGACAGTCCGCGAAATTATCTCCTACGATCCGGGAACGGGTGAGGAGCTTGGCCGCGTGCGATTATCTTCGGCTGAAGACGTGCGCCAAGCAGTCCTACGAGCCCGCGCGGCTCAGCCTGCCTGGGCGAGCCTATCGTTTCGTGACCGGGCTCGGGTAATTTTGACAGCTCGGGAGTTGATGCTGGCCGACCGCGATGAGATTGCTCGATTAGTCTCCCGGGAAACAGGTAAGCCGATCGCGGAAGCGGTTTCGATGGAGATAGTGCCTACGCTTGATGCGATGCACTATTTTGCCCACGCGTCCGAGAACCTCCTTCGTCCACAGAAAATCGACATCGGGCAATACGGAATGATGGGCCGGTCGTCCAGCATTCGATTCAAACCGCTCGGTGTCGTCGGGATAATCTCGCCGTGGAACTTTCCTTTGGCTACACCGCTCGACGAAGTGGTCATGGCCCTGATGGCTGGAAATGCCGTAGTGCTCAAACCGAGTGAACTAACCCCGCTGATTGCTTTGAAGATTGGGGAACTCTTCAGCCGCGCCGGTCTCCCTACTGGACTATTAGAAGTTGTGACGGGCGACGGCTCAACCGGGGCCGCGCTAGTCGAAGCTCGGGTTGACAAGATTATGTTCACTGGCAGCGTGGCCACCGGCAAACGCGTGGCGGAGTCAGCTGCCAGATATCTGATTCCCGTGGTGCTTGAGTTGGGCGGTAAAGACCCGATGATCGTTTTGGAAGATGTTGACCTGGCCAACGCGGCGCGCGCCGCCGTCTGGGGGGCCTTTGCCAACGCCGGCCAGGCTTGCGCGTCAGTTGAGCGGTGTTACGTGCATGAGTCAATTGCGCCAAAGTTCATCGAAGCGATTGTGGCAGAGACGAAGACACTAAAGCAGGGAGTGGGGACCGAAACCGCCGTTGACATCGGCTCAATGACGAATCAACGCCAACTCGAAATTGTCGAGAATCATGTCAGAGACGCAGAACAGCGCGGCGCAAAGATACTTACCGGTGGTCAGCGTGGCGAGAACCGTAAAGGCTACTTTTACCAACCGACTGTGCTCACCAATGTCGATCAGAACATGACCATCATGCGCGATGAAACCTTCGGTCCGGTTCTGCCGGTGATGACTTTTAGGTCAGATGACGAAGCCGTGAAGCTGGCAAATGACAGTGTCTATGGTTTGACTGCGAGTGTTTGGACAAAGAACATTGCCCGCGGGCGACGAATCGCTGAACGCATTGAGGCGGGAACCGTGATGGTCAACGAAGTGGTTTACACCCACGGCATCGCGCAAACGCCTTGGGGCGGGGTTAAAGACAGCGGGTACGGCAGAACGCACGGACGGGCCGGCTTATTGGAACTAGTCACTCCGCAACACATTCATGTAAACCGCATCTCGTTCATACCCGACCTCTGGTGGTTTAAGTATAGCCAGGAAGCGGCGACACTCTTTGGCGGGCTGGCTCGGCGGTTTACCACCGGCAGCCTAATGCAGACTTCTTTGCTGCTGCCGCAGATCGTCAAGCGCTGGTTTGAGCGGCGCTCCTAGCCTGGGCTGAAGCTCCGGAATGGCTAAGAAAAAAGGGCGAGACCTGAATCTCGCCCTTTCGGAAAACCAATCATCGAAGATGATGGTTCGCAAGCTGACTAGTTATTAGTGATTGTTCTGGTCTCTTTCTTCGCTGCTCGCCCAGAAGACGTGGGTGATCACTTTGTTTCCCCCTCCGAAGTCCAGCTCAAAGGTCTGCGAACGTCCGTTGCGCGATGAACGCACCAGCCTGCCCCACTGACTGGGGTTATCCAGGTTGGCGTCATTCATTGCTGGAGGGGCTTGCCCATTACCGTTGTTCACGCTCTGACCGATGGTCGTCGTGGAATCAAGATGTTGGTAGATGATCTCGATCTGCTCGTAATCGTGTGCGTTTGGATGCTCATTGCTCGGGCCATAGTTGAAACCCCCGACTGTGCCGCCTGAGGGAGCGTTTGTGTAATCCATGCATGAGCCAAGGTTGAAGTTATTGAAGGCCTCGTCCTGGTGATCCAGACCGAAATCGTGAGCAAGCTCCTGACACATAACTAAACGCCTCCATGCAGGCGTGTTGTATTGTGCGGTGTTGAAGTAGGTATCGTTGAGCTTAGTAGTTCCTTGTGTGATGTGGGTACCTCCAGTGATCGAAATACTGGCTATACCCAGCCAACCCGTATTGCCATACTTGGAATTACAGACCTCAATGCGTCCCGCAGTAGGACGGCAGTTCTTTGGATTCGTTCCGCCTGCCACCTTGAGGAGGTCAAGCACAGTAGATTGATTCCAGTCGCTTATCGCTTCGTCAAGATACGGATCCCAAGCGGCTGTTACATTGTCGCCCGTTTTGATCGTGAAGGGGTTACTCGTGCGGGCCCAATGGTAGCCGCCCCACGAGTGGTCTGCTGAAGCCACCGTTGCCAGCGCTGCAAAAACAAACAATGTGAGAAACACCGCCAGCATAGTTCGATGCGAAGACTTATGCATACAATTCGCTCCCTTTCTAGTTTGTAAGGTTGTGATTTCCAGACCCTATTCTAAGATTGGATTTCCCACGTTGGATAGGGCCGATTTACTGAGCGGCTCACGGTAATACCGGCAGGCGTACATGTCAATCCCTGGAAGTAGTGTCCTAATCTGAGTTCCTCTCTGTGCGACCTCTGTGAAACTCTGTGCCTCTGTGGTGGAAAAAGGCGGAAAACAATCACCACAGAGACACAGAGAACACTGAGGACGCACAGAGATTCGGAAATTAGGACACTATCATCCTTGGAACATCTTTGTGAGAGCTTTAGAATAAATGAGAATGACCAGGAGGTGTTGATGGGGTTTTATGCTCGATGGACAATAGTTTCGCTTTTGCTATTGAACGTTTACTGGTGTTTCGGACCGAGGGCCGCTTGTTCAGTCGACGTTGCTGCGAACGAAGGTAATTCCTACGTCCTTGTTAGCAAGTCTGCTAAAGAGTACGCCCGTCTAATTGGAAGGGTTCGGGCTCAGGGAGCGTCCGCGAGATCAACGGGGGAAAAAGTGCGGCAGCCTTTTTTCTCGGCGCCGGGACGCATCATAAAGGTGAATAATGAAGCGGTTCAGGTGTTTGAATACTCCAACCCTGCGACTGTTGAGAGCCAGGCAAAACGCGTCAGCGCGGATGGCAAAACCATTGGAAACAGCAAGCCATCATGGATGTCCACGCCTCACTTCTTCAAAAGCCAAAAGCTAATCGTGATCTATGTTGGCGACGACCAAACTATCCTGAGAATTCTTCGGGCTGAGCTCGGTAACCAGTTTGCCGGTGGATGATATGGCCCTTTGGCAAACCGCGGGCGAGCATCTATCTATCTCGTCCACTTGATCTGTCGGTCCCCACGCCCTAGGATTAACGACTTCGTATCGGCACCCAGGAGTCTTTCAAAGTTTTGTGGAAATCATTCATGCACGGGCGCGAACGCGCGCATCACGAGCGAGATAACAACCGCCTGGTGCGCCCGTTTGATTGGGGACTTTCGTTCATCAGCGATCACGTCAACGGGGATGATCCGCGTGAGGTGCTGCGTCGATTCAGTCGCGAAGCAATGGCTCACAGTGAAGAGTTTTACGCCCTACCAGAAATTTCGGACTTCCAACTGAATGGTGACCAGCTTACCTGGACCAGTGCCATTACCACGCCATCTCCGGAGAACAACATCGCTCACGCTCGTTATTTTCCGGTCGCACCCAAAAAAGCCCGGCAGCCCCGTTCAGCAGTAGTCGTATTGCCACAGTGGAATGCACAACCCGATAGTCACGTTGAGGCCTGCCGCATTTTCAACTTCATCGGGATGTCCGGGTTGCGTTTGACGCTGCCCTATCACGACCAACGCCGCCCGGCCGAACTACAACGCGCCGACCATTTGGTAAGCACAAACGTGGGCCGCACCATCCAGTCGATGCGACAAGCGGTGCTCGATACGCGGGCTGCGGTGAGATGGTTGAAGCAGCAGGGTTATGAACGCATTGGCATCCTGGGGACCAGTGTTGGATCGTGCATAGCATTTCTTGCCTTTGCGCACGAGCCGGATATTAACGCCGGCACTTTTAATCACGTCTCCGGTTATGTAGCTGACGTGGCCTGGCGCGGACTCTCCACCCTTCATTTGCGCGAAGGGTTCGGCAATCACTTAACTTTGGATGAGCTGCGTGAGTATTGGACGCCGATTAGTCCGGTTCCCTTTATCACGCGTCTGCCAAAGATGGGTTCGCGCCCGATGCGTTTCATTGCCGCGCGTTACGATCTGACATTTCCGATCGACCTTACCCACGACACGATTGCCGAAGCGAGGCGGCACCAGTTGCCGCTCGACGTCGTCTGGCTATCGTGCGGCCACTACACCATGGCCAACCTGCCTTGGAAGGCCATTGACGCCTGGAAGATTGCTACCTTCATGCGAAAGAATTTGTAAGAAGGAAATCCGCAGATTATGCAGATTACTTAGACTATGCAGAGAAGAGCGCCGACGTGCTGCAATCAAACGGGTCCCGGCTCCACCGGAGCGCAATGTTTTTGACGAGGGTTCGCGCGAGCGGCTTACGTTTCGCTCATCGGAGCGAGGATGAATGCTTTTGGGACCGGTGTTCTATAAACGCATTTCGGCCTTACGGAACGAGGAACCGGTTTAGAAAAATCTACCGTTAACTGGGCGGTCATTTCCCAATCTCCGTAATCAGCGTAATCTGCGGATAACTACTGGAACTCTCGGTCTGCTGCTGCGGCCCATTACCTTGTCACTAAAAGGCACCAATCGACTTCTGGATCAGCTCGATGCGATGAAGAGTCGCTTGGGTGATCGCGAACATCGAAGCGTCGAAGGAGTCCTGGCGCGCCTTTCTCGCCTGCGATTCACCGAGGTCGGCTCACTGCTTCGCTATCACGAAATACTTCTCTTTCTGCGAGCCTATCCGCACAGCACCAAATCTCTCCGCCTGGTGGAGCGAGAACTTTCTGAGATCGCTGCGCGCGTCAACCAACTGGAAGCGACTGGCGTAGATCTGAGCGAGCTTGAGCATCCTGAGATCTCAGGCATCGCCGGGACTTCCGTAACGGACACTTTCACTTATTCGATTGTCCGCTGGCTTATCCGAAGTCAACAGAATCGCGTAGCTTTAGACTGGGATTGGTTCGAAGATGAAAACCGGCTGGCGGCGACCTGGCCACGGTTCATGCCGCTGTTCGAGGAGGACGCTTTCGTTGAGGCAAACGTACCTTACAAAACGTGGCTGCGTTCAGCGAGTGGCTCAGGGGATTTGGTTTGGCTGATTGAGAGATTCGCCGGGCTCGCAGAATCAGATACAAAATCCGAGAAGGAAATAGCTGAGATCTTCGACTCGCAGAAGCTTTACGTGCGCTGGACGCCGCCCTATCAAGCGACCCGCACCGGTATGCGGATCCCCGTGCGTCAGATCTTCTTTCATAACGAGCCGCTCATCCAGAGAAGAGATGTTTCGCTCAAGAGTGAATTGGCGAGGCCGCCGGAATCGCTGGAACGACTTTCCGTCAAAGAAGGCGAAGCAATTTTGGACAAGGCTCGCGCAGCCTCAACCGTGCGCTATCGTGAACTCTATGGGTTCACCCATGGCGACCCGGCGAGGGTCTTCAAAACCAGTATCGGACGCGGTGTGGATGTCTTCATCATGGGATTACCGTCCCACCGGCGTCTGCCTCTGCGCGCATACCATGCGGCGATGATCTTCAAGAATGGTGTTCCGATTGGTTACTTCGAGGGTATCTCGCTATTTGAGCGAATGGAAAGCGGCTTTAATCTTTACTACACCTTTCGCGATGGCGAAACGGCCTGGCTCTACGCGCGCACGCTAAACATCTTTCGTCATCTGCTCGGCGTAACTGCCTTTACGCTTGATCCCTACCAGATTGGTTTTGAAAACGAGGAGGGGATCGAGTCGGGCGCATTCTGGTTTTATCGCAAGCTTGGTTTTCGCTCAACGAACCCGGATGTAATGAAGCTCGTGTTGAATGAAGAAAAGAAGATAGCCAGCCGGCCCGGGTACCGCACCAGCACCCAAACTCTGCGTAAGCTCGCGCGGGCCTCCATGATTTTCGAACTCGACTCCAACCACATGATCACTTTAGGCGACTGGGACCGGTTCCAGGTTCGGAACATCGGCTTGGCAGTCGCGCGTCTCATGGCCCGAAAGTTTGGTGGAGATCTCAACCGGATGCAGACCGGGTCGGTTGAGTCACTAACGCGATTGCTGGGTATTCGCACAGAAAGCTGGCGAGCCGCGGAACTGGCAGCATTGAGTCACTTCGCCGGGATGCTGGCGGCGGTTGGTGATCTGGCGCGCTGGAGTCAGGAAGAGAAGTTGATGCTGGTGAAGGTGATTCGCGCCAAGGCCGCGTTGGATGAAAGCGTTTATTTGAAACTGATGCAGAAACACACGCGGTTGCGCGGCGCGATGATCAAGTTGGGATCGCAGTAACTCTCCATAAATCGGAGTAAGGCTCCTTGGAATATCCGCCAGGTTGGGGTGCTTTTACTTAGCCTATTTCTGTAGTGTTGATGGGTCGTTATCCCTTTCATGTGAAGTAGGCAAGATATTGACAACGGCTTCCCCCGAGTCCTTCTGGGTTTCGATCCCTTGGGATGAGAGTTGAGGAAATTGCCATGCTCCTCACAGATCATCCTGGAATACATGTCGAGCAAACTCGAGCGCTTTCACCAGAACCAGCCCCACTGTCTCCGTGCTGACTATCTCCGCGTAGTTCCTGCGCAAAGCTGATCCGGTGATGTTCCGGCTTATGATTTTGCGTTGATTTATGTGGGTTTGGGTGAGAAACAGGAAGCGCTGAAGTATCTCGAAAAAGGTTTTCAAGAGCGCGAAGTAGGTTGCGCGGCGCGATGATCAAGCTCGGATCGCAGTGATTTGGAGTGCGCTGACCTGTCAGCGCTTTGGTCGTCTGCGACCTGTCGCAGCCGTCACTATGGAATACAAGATTGAATGAACGTGCATTGTAGTGTCGCGAAAGACGACGGCGACAAGTCGCCGAAGACCAAAGCGGTAACAGGTTACCGCACTCCAAACTGAAGGCGGTGCTCCAGGATCTTGTCATCGGAAAAGTCTTCCAGCTTCTGAAAATACTCCGCTGATCTATCGAGCGCACTCTCCGGAACCAATCCAACAATCTCGGTGCTGACTATTTCAGCACCAAGTCGTTCGGCTTCTCGTCGCACGGCTTCGTAAGCTTGCGTCATCCCTGTCTCTTCGTAGTTCACGATGTTCATCGACACCTGTACCAAACCACGGCTCGACAATTCGAAGCCGAGCGCCTTCACAAATGGTAAGCCACCATGTCGGGCCCGCACTGCGCGCGCGATCGTCCTTGCGACTGAGACGTCCGTCGTTTTCAGGTTGATGTTGAAGGCAATCAAAAAGGGTCGCGCACCCACAGCGATGGCCCCGGCCGTTTCATGAACCACGAGTGGACCGGCATCCGGAGCGCGGGTTGGATCTACCGCAATCTGTTCTCGCAACAACTCGAGCGCCCCACGTCTGACGTCTTCGAGATTCACTCGATCGTCTTTGATTGCTGCGCGTTCATAAAAGAAGACGGGAATTCCCAGTTCCTCGGCGATCCGCCGGCCAGCCTGATGGGCCAGGGTGACGCAATCGGCCATTGAGACCCCGCGAACCGGAACAAATGGCAGCACGTCAGTAGCGCCTAAACGCGGATGCACGCCACTGTGAATCCGCATGTCGATTAACCTGGCTGCCAGCGCGACGGCCCGCACGGCAGCTTCCACGATGAAATCCGGAGTGGCCACGAAAGTGATAACTGAGCGGTTGTGATCGGGATCGATGTGCCTGTCGAGCACGCAGGCCGTCTCAACGGATTGGATTGCCTGCGCGAGTCGTTCGACAGTTTCCGTGTTGCGACCTTCGCTGAAGTTTGGTACACACTCAACCAGATTGCGGATTGCTGAATGCTGATTGCTGATTAGATTTTTCTCCATGCAGCTTTTGGCTTAACCCTTGGTTCCAGCAGCCAGTGAGTCTAAATCGGCAATCGGCAATCGGCAATTGGAAATCGCCAATGTCCAACGATCGTTTCATCGACCAACGCAAGACAGCCTGGCAACGACTTGAAGAGCTGCTGAAGTTACTTGACCGCAGTTCGTTGCGCCGTTTGCATCGCGACGAAGTGCGCGAGTTGGGACGAATCTACCGTCGCACCTCCTCCGACCTGGCGGTCGCCCGCGCCGAGTCGCGAGATCCCCGCCTGGTCAATTATTTGAACAGCCTGGTTATTCGCGCGCATGGCCGCATCTACCAGGCTGACCCGCATGGCGGTTCGCGCGTCAAGGAGTTCTTTGCCCGTGACTTTCCGCAAACGTTCCGGCGCACATGGCGCTACACCGCCGTTTCGTTCAGTGTCTTCATGATATTCGGTCTGATCGCCTTTGTCGGAACAAAAGCCGATCCTGAATTTTCTGAACTCGTCGGCGTGCAGCCCGCTTTTCGCGAACTTTACATCGAAACGAAAACGCATTGGTGGGAAGGTCTGAACAAAGCAAACCAGGTCGGGGCCACCAACATCATTACAAACAACATTCAGGTAACCATCTACACCTTTGCGTTTGGCGCCTTGTTTGGCGTCGGCACGCTCTTCTTTCTGGCGTACAACGGGGCGAATATCGCATCAGTCCTGGCTTTGACGTACCGCGCGGGTTTCGGCAACGACCTGCTGACCTTCATGGTGGGACACGGGGTGATCGAGCTAACGTGCATCTTCATTGCCGGTGGCGCCGGCCTGTTGATTGGCAGCGCTTTGCTGATGCCGGGAGATCTGTCACGGGCCGATGCACTCAAGAGCCGCGGCAAGGAGGCGGTTCGTTTGATGATGGGCGTGGCCGTATTGCTCGTGGTCGCGGGCATCATCGAAGGATTCATCTCGCCGGCGCCGATTCCTGCCACGATCAAGTACAGTGTTGCGGCGATCACGGGATTGGCGCTTTATTCGTACCTGTTGCTGGCGGGACGCACAGGAGATTTGGGGGAAGAGGGAAATAGGGGAAAAGGGGAATAGGAATCAGTTACTAGTCTCGTATTGATGCATTGTTAATTGCTTTGCGGTGATTGAAGAGGTAGGCGCTGATTTTCGTCACCTGTTCTCTAAGCTCTTCATAACTCTCCGACTGAAGGTAACCGACTTGCAAAGCTACGTATAGCAAGCTTCTAACTTCACCTGCCGAGCCTTTAGCGATGTTGAGAAAGTTCAGGTACTCCTTTCTCGAAGCTCGCTCAAACCCTTCTGCGATGTTCGTCGGAATTGAAACTGATGCTCGACGAATCTGACTCCGAAGGTCAAAATCCTTACTGAACCACGAATTGGCTGTTAATACATAGACTCGCTTGACTAGCTCGATACCCATTTGCCAAACAAGCAGATCCTCAAACGTGCGTACCCTTCGTCTTTTTTCCATGAGCCGAGTCCTTTCTTAGGGTGAAAGGTTATTGTGATGTTATAAGCGGCTTTCCTCGGTTCCTATTCCCCTTTTTCCCTATTCCCCTATTTCCCAGTTCACTATTCCCCTATTTCCCAGTTCAAAGGAGCCCTCTCTCTTTGACCTGCAGATATTTTTCAAGTATCGCCGGAGCGAGTGCCGCCGCAGTCACGTCCAGTGCTAAGCCACCTTGCGATTCCACGCGGCGCAACGCAGCTTCACGCAAGTACATAATCTCCTCAGCCACTGATTGGGTAAACAGTTCACGAGCGTTGGTTGGGGCATTGCTCACAACTGCTCGGAGATCGCGATCAGCGATGGTTACCACGAGGGGAAGATGACGAGGTCGCAACAACTTCAGGGAGCTCAGCAGTTCTTTTGAACCTTCCTCGTCCACCAGGTCAGTCAATAACACCACCAGCGATCGCCGCTTGCTATTGGCGGCAATGAATTCAAACGCCCGCGAGTAGGACGGCTCAACCATCTCCGGCTCGACACTGTAAAGGGCTTCGAGCGCCGCCTCCATATGGTCGCGCCCGCGGCTCGGCGGGAGGAAACTTTTAATCTTTCGACCGAACACCAGCAATCCGGCATTATCGCCGGCTCTGGCCGCCGCAGACATCAGCGCGAGCGCCGCATGGACCGCGGAATCCAGCTTCGTTTCCTGTTCGATGCGTGCCGTCATCAAACGCCCGCCATCGATTGCTATCAGAATTGTCTGGTCCCGTTCGATCTGATACTGGCGGGTGGTCAGCTTTCCCCGTCTGGCTGTGGCAGTCCATGAAATGTGCCTTAGCTCATCGCCGCGGACATAATCACGCATCGACTCAAACTCGCGTCCTTCACCTCGCCACGACGTCTTGCGATGGGAAGAGACCAGCGAGCGTGCGCCGAGAGCCTTCAACTCAGCTTCGCGGGCTCGCCGCATATTCGGATAGACCTTCACCGCCACGGCCTCGCCCACTCGGGTCTCACCCCACACCAGATTCCAACGCGAAAGAAATCGCACCGCCACCTGCCCAAACTCAAAGCGTCCTCTCTTGGGCGAGGTAAGTCCGTAAACCAGGGCCACTGAACTCTGCGCTTCAACTTGCAGGTTTGCCTCGCGCAAACCCGAGAGTCTCATTTGGGGTGGATACTCGTCTTTGACAGTAAGCGATATCGAGCGGGTTCCAGCGTTCTGCACATTGATGTGAACGTCGGTCTCGGCCCCGACGGCAAATCGGCCGCTGAACTCGCGAGTGATGCGGACAGATTCAGGCAGTTTGCTACGCCGAGCATCGACTATTGCCAGGAGTATTAGGCCGACGTCGTAAGCGAGCGCGATCCAACGCAACCCTGGGCGCCCCCAGGAGAGGGAAAGCAGAATCAGGCCCACGCCGAATAAGAGATAGAAGAGTTTTGAGAAGACAAAGCGCATGTTTTGGAGTGCGGTAACCTGTTACCGCTTTGGCCTTCGGCGACCTGTCGCCGCCGTCATTGTGGAATACGAAGTTCGTAGAAACGCGGTTAAGCGTAGTCGAAGAACGGCGGCGACAGGTCACCGAAGGCCAAAGCGGTAACAGGTTACCGCACTCCAAAACATGCGCTTTGTCTTCTCAAAACTCTTCTATCTCTTATTCGGCGTGG
>JANNJZ010000432.1:0-8418 GCA_031396065.1 Pyrinomonadaceae bacterium
TGAGACCATTCATCTAAACAATCCAACGTTAATTATGTATCTGACTCGTTTCTTCCAGGCCGCACCGGTGGGCGGTGCCCACCTCTAAACGAACGTGATTTTCTGTGATCTCTTCGAACCGGGTTACTTCGATTTAGTGACGAATGCCACCAGCCGCGGGATTACCTGACGTGGTGCTTCTTCCATTAACCAATGTCCGGAGCCTTTAATGACCACTCCCTCGACATCCGTGTCGACGAGACGTGCCTGCTCAATCAAAAAGTTTCCCGACGCTTTCTCACCGGTAAGAACCAGCATCGGCATAGTTAATTTGGTTTGCGCAAATTGAGCGAAGTCTGTGGCGTCCTGCTCAAAAGCTCGAAAGACTTCGAAACCTGCTCGCATGGCTCCGGGTTGCGCGTAGGCTGCCGCATAGAAGCGGCGATCTGCTTCTGGGATCGAGTGCTTTGGGTCCGCGGCGAAATCATTCCAGAAGTGTTCGAAGTAAATGCGCTCTCTTCCCGCAACCAGTTCGAGCGGTGTTTTCCCGTAGAAGTGAAAGTGCCACAAGTCTCTCAGTAGCCAGACACTCTTCCAATCACCAACGCCCGGCAGAAAAGCGTCCATCAAAGCGATCCGATCCACTTCCGACGGGTACTGCGCAGCATAGGCATATGCCACCATCAATCCGATGTCATGACCGACGACAATTGCCCGCCGGTATCCGAGCGATGTCGCCAGAGCATGAACGTCCTGAGCCAGAGCCTTCTTTGTGTAGCCGTCAGTCGGCTTTGATGACTGCCCGAATCCGCGCAGGTCGGGTGCGACCACCGTATGGGTTTTCGCCAGTTGCACCATCAGCGGTCGCCACATCCGACTAGTTTGGGCGTAGCCGTGCAGCAGGATTACCGGGTCGCCCTTTCCGGCGTTCAAATAGTGAAGTCTTACACCATTGACGTTGGCGAAACGATCCTGGATGACGATCTGATTTTGTGCCTGTGAAGATATGTTTGCTGTCAAAGCAACAATACAGAGTATCAGCACGTTAAGCAGGAGACGTGTGGTCGTTTTCATTGAAGTTCCTTTCCTGTGTCACGAGGTTCCTCAAAGACTTTTAGCGCTTTTTTATGTAAGGAAAAATAAACGGCGAGAAGATGTTACGCTCCCCGCCGCTTAATCAAAGGAGCACTAGCCCGTGGTGGTGGCGACGCGACGAGTCATTACCTGATTGGGTCTAAGAACGTGCCTTCCCGCAGTTCTTCAAATGCTTTTTGAAGCTGCTCCTGGGTGTTCATTACGATTGGACCATACCATGCCACCGGTTCCTTTAATGGCTCGCCCGACACCAACAAAAACCGAATGCCATCGTCTCCAGCCTGCACCACGACTTCATCACCGCTGTCGAAGAGCACCAGGGAACGGTCGTCAGCCTCTGCCGGAGGCGAGGTGTCTAACCATTTCACGCTTTCAGTCGGTACCTGCAGGGGACCCGATGCGTTACAGAATTTCCCGGCTCCGGCAAACACGTATGCAAAAGCCTGACGAGCTGATGCTATTGGCAGTGTCTTTCTTTTCCCCGGCGGCACCGTCACGTCAAGGTAGGTCGGGTCCGCAGCAATCCCATCCACCGGTCCCTTGGTGCCCCAAAAACTTCCGCAGATGATGCGTGCCTGCGTCCCGTCGTCGTCAGTCACCAGGGGGATGTCCGCTGCTTTCACTTCCTGATAACGGGGTGCGGTCATCTTCAAAGCCGCGGGGAGATTCGCCCACAGTTGAAATCCGTGCATCCTTCCGGCCGAGTCACCCTTCGGCATCTCCTGATGGATGATTCCGCTTCCGGCTGTCATCCATTGAACATCGCCGGCCCCGATTGAACCACTGTTTCCCATGCTGTCACCGTGCGCGACTTCACCAGCGAGCACATAAGTAATCGTCTCGATGCCTCGATGTGGATGCCATGGAAAGCCGGCCAGGTAATCTGCGGGGATGTCGTTCCGAAAATCGTCCAGCAGCAGGAAGGGATCGAAGTCGGCCGTTTTACCGAAACCAAAGGCTCGGCGCAAGTGGACACCGGCGCCCTCAAGGGTCGGTTTGGATTTAGCGAGTCGTTTAACTGGTCTAATAGACATTTGGTTCTCCGGTCTTCATCATCCTATCTTTTCTCAAAGTGTTCAATCCGTCAGTCGCCCGGTCGGAGCCGAGGCCAACTGCTTCCGTTGAAACCGTGACACAGGTTGCTGTGCTGGTGATTGACAAATGGATGCCGCCGATATGGTCGCCCTGGTTCTGTTAATGTTTGGGTATGAGGCTCAAGCTGTTTACTCCGGTCAGGCCGCTCTGGTTTGTTTAGAGGTGGGCGGGACTCCAGCGCCTGGATGAACGCGGAGCGATTCAAATCATCATACGTTCGTGTAGAGGTGGGCACCGCCCACCGGTGCGTCGTGGATGAGCCCATTCATCTAAACAATCCAACGTTAATTATGTATCTGACTCGTTTCTTCCAGGGCGCACCGGTGGGCGGTGCCCACCTCTAAACGAACGTATGATTATGTAGCCGAGTTCATGTGATTTCTGGCACCCCAACGGTCGAGCACGATGGAAAGCAGAAAACCATTGCTCCCAGATTAACCTTCGGAGAACCCGGCGGGCTTGTCGCCCAGGAATGAACCACCTACCAGCCACCTCCACGGTGCTCTCCATTCACCACAACTCTGCTCTGCGCACAAAAAAACCAGCCCCAATGGCTGGTTGCGCTCTCTCATCCTCAACTTGTCTCCGCCTCACCCCGAACTCTGCTTCACCCCGCTCAATCCTCACCCGCTCTCATCTCCCGAAGTCGATCATTCAAACTCCAAATAACCCTTAACCCGGCTTAGTCCAACACAGAATTGTGTAGCGGCTTCCTCTTCCGGCAGTCCTCTCCCACCACGCCCCACACTAATTCTTAATACGTTTGGGCGCGGCATGACAAACAGCTAAGGCTTTGGCTTCTCAGGTCGAATCGGTACGGAGCGTAAGCGCGAAGGGGCCAGGTAAATGGACCTCACTCGATGCCGGGACTTTCAGTTAGCTTTAGTAGTGAAGCACGGCGGCGAAGAGATCGTTGAAATCAGAAACCGTATTGTTCGCGGCCGACAGCGTGAGCGTGTGCTGTCCCTCGCTGAGCTGAACTTGAATGTAGGCCGGGACCACAGCCCGGTGCGTTGCGTTCCCGTTCGAGAAAATTTGCGCCTCGCCGATTACGTTGCCATCAATCGCGACTACGATTCCGAGTAATTCGTTGGCTGCTTGGGACCAGACTGAGCCATTGACTTCCAGATACATCGACTCGTCGCCAGGCGCCGAGAAACTGGTGGTTATAGGCAACGGCCCGGCTTGAGTAACAATGACTTGTATTGCCATCGGATCTCCTTCCGTCTTTGAAAACTTGAGCAGGTGTAGGATGTTAGAGCACGCGCAAGTTATTCCTGTCGCGTCGTCTTGTCAATGAGTTGTCACCAATCAGAACTGGTGGTAGCAATGTCCGCCCAGATACGTAGACTCTGTCTGCCTCCATCACCACGCTGCTCTCCATTCACCTCCACGGTGGTTTGCGCACAAAAAAACCAGCCCCGCTGGCTGGTTGCCGCTCTCTCATCCTCAACTTGTCTCCGCCTCACCCCGAACTCTGCTTCACCCCGCTCAATCCTCACCGCTCTCAACTCCCGAAGTCGATCATTCAAACTCCAAATAACCCCTAACCCGGCTTAGTCCAACACAGAATTGTGTGGCGGCTTCCTCTTCCGGCAGTCGCCCTCTGCCACCACGCCCCACACTAATTCTTAATACGTTGGATTGCGCTGTCGAGATAACGAGTTACTTCAGCAACATGTCGATTTCACTGGCTAGGAAGCTTATCTCGGCTCTCTTCCTCTTCACATCAGGGTGCTCTGAGGTAAAGCGGCCGCGCATCTCATTTAACTCAACCTCAAGGTCTACTCTTCTAAGCAGAAGATTGCCGTAGGTTACGGATAGCTTGGGGACCCGCGCCCTCTCGCTCCTTTGCATTCGTGCCATCTCACGATTCACGACACTCAACTCAAAACGCTTAGCCCTGACTTGGCTACTCTCAGATGTGAACTGTGACGACAGATCCATTAACGCCGTCTCGACGGCCACCCTCCGGAGCACTAGCAGCTCGTAAGCTGGCGTCATTTTCGGATTAACCGAAAGAGGGTCGGCAGATTGCGGCGCAAACCCGAGCACCATGTGGGAGGCGCACCCGATAAGCGCGAGGGCGATCACTAGTCTTTTCATGATTGATCTCCTTTTCTTTTCATTCGTGAACTACCGGACCTATGTGTAACCAACCCGAAAGCAATCCAACGCCAGGCATCAGCGGCGCGCACGAACCGCCGCCAGCGACAAGCCTTGCATGAGAGATCTGCTAATTGCGCGTCCGCTGCATGCCTTTGTTCGGGGGCGGCTCGGCAGGAAGACGGGTACTCTTAGGATGCGGATGCTCTGATGTGAATTATTTCGCCCGCACCAACCTTCCCCATCGCGTCATTAACAGCGGGCATCAACGGTAGAAGGTCTGCTATGTCGTTCGTGCTTGCGACAAGTACCACAATCCCCAAATCGACCTTCTTCAAGTTCTGACTGATGCTCAAGATTTTGGTCGTTGGTCAGAAACACGTCGAATTCCTGCTCCGCCAAGTGTAACAGGGCACCATTGACGATGCTTCCCCATCCCATTTCCGGCACGGTCTTCACGACTTCAGCGGCGACTTCACGCTTGAGCTTCTTCGGCAAACACTCATCGAGCAAGACCTTCATACCCGCGCGTCTCTCAACATCTCTTTGACACGCTGCAACAACTCAAGAGCTTGCTCACGACTTACAGTCGGAAAGTCGTCCAAAAACTCGTCAAGCGGGTGTCCCCCGGCAAGGTAATCAACAATGGTCTGCACAGGCACGCGGGTTCCAGCAAACACGGGTGCGCCACTCATCACATCTGGAGAGCGTGAAATAACTTGCGGTTGAACTTCAACTTTCATGCGCCAATCGTATCACGTCAACCCTGACGATGCGGAAGCCCCCGAACGCCTGCCTTCAGCTGCGGCGCGCGATCAGCATCCAAGCAGAAGGAAAGAAGGTATTTGAGAAACATGCTATCGCGCCGTCAGCTGCAAGGCTTTGTTAGCCCGCCGGTTCATCATTGCGAAGCATTTTCCGCTGACCACACACGCAACGCGATGATTGAAAAGACGAACCCAAATAATTCGACCATCAAGCGGATTCGATTTCCTAACTTCCACTGTTCAACTCCAGCAACAATTTCCGCGGGGGATAAATCGCCCGCAATGCTGTGCTGAAACATGCTATCGACGAGCGGCGCGAGATAGAAAACCAATGCGATAAACAGAATCAGCGAAGTTCCAGCCGACAACGCAAGCCAAATTCTTGCGCGGCGTGCCGACTTCCAAGCTGCGATCATCGCGCCAATTGCCAAGACTACAAATAACGGATTGAAAAGCGGAAAAAACGGGAAGCCGCCTGTGCTCGGAAGCGCGTCGTAGGCTTTCAAAGATTCGGGCGGCGAGGCACTCCACTTCGGAACAGTCATCAACTCGTTGAAAACTTGCCCGCCGCACCAAATTCCCCAGACGAAGATTGAAGCAATTAAGAGCGCAGTTGCTAACTTATTTCTCATAGGTTTTCATTTCGTTTCGATTTCAGAAGAAGCGGGCTAACGTTTGAGTTGACCGGGCGGCGGGAACTCACGCCACCTTCGCCGCACCAGGTTTGATGCGAAACACGCTCCCGCCGCTCCGGTCCAACGATTTGTTCGGCGGCACGTGGTCACAGCGCCTTCCCTGCGAACATCTCTCGTATCCAACTGCTCTTTATCCAATCCAGCACAGACTTGCCATTGCAGTCTTTGATCGCGGGACTTACGCCGAACCGCAGAAATTCCTCGATGATCTCGCGTTGCGCTGCTCGTGCTTCGTCTGTCCCCGATCCGCCCCGCCCTGTGTTCTGCACCGCGAGATGAAACGCGGTCGATCCAGGCTTGTTCCTCAGGGTTGGATCGCCGCCCGCCTGCAGCAGGAAGCGTACCGCCGCCGCGCATCGCGTACGCACTGCCCGGTGCAACGGTGCAGCACCGTTCTTATCCTGGGCATTCACGTCCGCGCCAGCCACGAGCAAACGCTCGATGGTCTGTACTTGCCGCTCGGGGTCCCCGTCGGGGCCGTTGATGTAGCCGTCGGCCGCGTAATGGAGTGGGCCGCTGTGGCGCATGTTCATAGACGCATTTGGGCCCGCCCCGGAGGCGAGTAACAGTCGAACGATCTCGACGCGATAGCCGGCCGCAGCCAGATGCAGCGCCGTGTCGCCAACGTATAGCCAGTGAAAGATCTTCTCATCGTAGAGTCTGGCCTCGCTGACACGTGCGACGACAAGCGACGCATCGGCCGTCAGGAGACCCTCGACCGTCGCGCGGTTGTCATCAAGGATGGCTCGAAGGAGTTCGTCCATTCTTACTTTGTGTCTGGTTGATCAGCAGCGCCTGCCGCCGAACGCTGTGCTTCAGCTGCGGCGCGCGATCAGCATTCAAGCCGAAAGGAACAAGATTACTTGAGAGGCATACTATCGCGCCGTCAGCTGCAAGCGCTTGTTATGCGCGCCGCGTGGTTCACTGAAACGGTAGACGCCAAACCTTCCCGTCAAACTCGGTAATCCATAACGCATTATTGGCGAATGCCAAGCCGCTCGGACGCTTTATCTCGTCGACCAGATACTGTGCAACGATTTCACCTGTCGATGGCTCAATCGAGGAGAGCCTGTTATCTTTGATGTGCCAGAGCATCGACCCATCCCAAGTCAATCCATGTGTACCATCATTTCGTGTCCCTCCGGGCGCCGGGTATTGCCCGACTACTTTGCCGCTCTCGGGATCGACTTTTAGCAAAAGCTGTGTTTGCGATACAGGCAGGTCATATCTGAACCAATGCCACACAATCCAAAGATAGTTGCCGTCACATGCAACACTGGAATAGAACTGGCTCGCCTCGTCTTCGCGCTGTTTCCCTTTGAAAAGCCGTTGGACCTTCCAAGTCTTCGTGTCGATAGAACCAAACGACTCGCCATATACGCCGGTGACCCATAACATGCCTTTGGCGAAACAGATGCCTCCAGGACTCTGAAAAGCGCCTGCCACACTACTGATGACCTTGTAATGCTCGTTCTCACTGTTTGTTCCCCAGCCGAGCGTCGACGGATCCAGCGTGGTGTAACGACCCCTACCGAGGTAGATGGTGGCCCAAAGCTTCTCTCCATCGTAGGCCAGACCCGTAATCCGCTGAGGCAGCTCAGGGGGTAAGTGAGCGATAAGTTTTAGTTCACGAAGATCCGGATCGCCAGCAATCGAAGTGAGCGGTGCGGAAAGCAGAAATATAGCGGCCGCCAAAAACAGCAGCAGACTTCTCATTGGGTATACCTCCGAATCAATTTACTGAGCCTCTCCTTTTGCTCCTTGATCGTCAGCGCATAACGCTGGGCATCAGCCGCGCGCACGAACCGCCGCTAGAGACTAGCCTTGCATAGGAGACATGCTAGTTGCGCATCCGCTGCATGCCATTGTTGGATGGCGTGCGATTAGAGAAGCTTCTTGAACTCGTCGACTGAGAGACCAGCATCACGTGCAATACCACCCATCGTAAATGCATTCACCGGATTGTGCCGAGGGATCGTGAGGATGCGAATTCCATCTGACATGACGATATGTTTTCCTTGCCTGACGATGCGAAAGCCGGCTTTCTCCAATGCTCTCACCGCAGCTAGGTGATTAACTCCCGGAATCTTCGGCACGATTTACACCGCGACCCTTACCTCTCGAACATCCTGCCCTTTCACCAGCTCATCCACCACGCCCAGATACTCAGTAATAGCATCCTGAATATTCGCAAGCGCTTCTTCTTCAGTAGCGCCTTGCGACCAACAGCCAGGCAAGCCAGGGCAGGAAACGCTGAACCCCTCTTCCGACTCATTTAATATAACTTTATAGTTCATTCGCACCTCCAGGATGATTATACCGATGAAGGAATTCAACAGCCATCCAACGCTGGGCATCAGCGGCGCGCGATCAGCATTCAAGCTGAAGGAAAAGGTTACTTGAGAAACATGCTATCGCGCCGTCAGCTGCAAGGCTTTGTTTTATGAAAGGGTGTCAAGAGAAAAAACAATCCTACTTGCCTGGCCGTCTTTCTTTGACGCCAGCCCACAACCGTACCCGTAAGCTCGCAACTCACGCCACCAGGGTTCTTTTCTTCCATCCTCACCTCAGCAACTCTTAGAGATTTTTCTGAGCGACCGCGGCCTGGCTTCTTCTCACGAAGTGCCGACCATTGTTTTATCTGAGACTTCGACCGGAACTCCAGTCTTCGCCTACTGCTA
>JANNJZ010000261.1:0-8825 GCA_031396065.1 Pyrinomonadaceae bacterium
CCACTGCTTGAGCGTCTCGCGTTCGTCATCGGCCAAGCTCAACGCTGGTATCGGTCGTCCTGTTCGCATCAGTTTCTCCTTTATAACTGATACGTAATCTGACGACTATTTGTTAATAGAACTTTAGGGACACCACACTAGTTTGTGGCCGTAATATAGGCTCACTCTAAAGAATGGTTGCTTGCTTACGGCGACTTGTTGGTTCCAGCGACGGGTTTGGTCGCAGTACGATTCACTGGGGCCTTAGGCGTGACCGGTTCGCCTTTCGGGGCGGTTCGCCCATTCCGGGTCAGGGCGATGCGTTTGTCACGGCTCGATCCTTCATCCACCGCAACCTTGATCGAGCGAAATGAACCATCGCGCGTCTTGTTTGTAGGATTGTATGCCAGCACGTATTGCGTCCTGAGATCTCGCACAATTTCGTTGGCAATCCCCGGTAACTCGGAAAGGGACTGCGGGAAAAATGCCCGGCCCCCAGTTTCGCTGGCGATCTTGTTAAGCAGGTTTACCGCCTTGTCGCGCGGGCTTTTACGAATCAGACCGGCTTCTCTATCAAGCTCGTTTACAAAGCCGATCACGTAGATCTGCACGTCTGCTTCACGCAAACTGGCAAAGAGCTTTTCAGGTGAATAAAAGCTGTTTCGATCTTCGCCGTCGGTGATAACGATCATAGCCCGTCGCCGGCGATCGTCGTCATCACCTTTCTTATATTCGGCGACATGAGCTGCGGTTAAATAAACGGCGTCAACGACCGCCGTCTGCCCTCCCTCAACGTAGAAACTATCAAGACCATCGATCAGCAAGTCCTGGTTGGCGGTGAAGTCCTGCACAGTTTCGATCTTGTCGCTGCTGATAAACCTGACCAAAAAAGTCTCATCACCCTTCCGATTGGTGTTAATGATCGTCTTCCCTGCATCGATCACGCTTTGCAGCTGCGAACGCATTGAGCCGGAAGTATCAACGGCCAACCCGTAACTAATCGGCACCTCTTCCCGAGTAAAATATTCAATCGGTTGCGGCACACCGTCTTCCAATACATGAAATTCGTTTTGCCGCACATCACCAATGGGGCGGTTGTTGCGATCGATGACCCGCACGTTGAGGGTGACAAGGTCGGTATTAATCTTCAGAGTACTGCCCTCATCGAAGTCTGCGTCAGTGGGTTCGGGTGTCGGCTTTGGCTTAAGCACCGGCGGCGGCGGTGGCTCGCCCAGGTTTGGGGCAATTCGATCAATCGGTGTTGGCTTCTGGGTCGGAGCTTGCTGCTGCGTGGCCGGGGTTTGGGTGGAACGAGGGACCGGGGTGGGCGTCGGGGTTGGTTGTTGGGCAGTGGCGGCGCGGGGCCGCGAATTCTGTAGCCTGCCAGCGAAAACCAGGCTTGAGCCAATCACACTGATGGTCGCGAACACAAACGCGAGCAACACCATGAATCTCTGTTTTTTCCTTTTACCCACGCGCACCTCACCCGGGTTAACCGTGTCTGAACCCCGCATCTTACTTTTATTAAGCTTCATCAAAGTCGTAACCCCGATTGAATGAATCCGGAAGACCGCAGCCTGTCTGAGAACTGTTATTCCGGTCTCAGTTTACCCTTTAGCACCGAGCATGCGAAGCCCCTGAATAACCTGTAACAGTATTGGCCCGTCACAAAAGCGGTCGCCCACGCGAGTCGCCAACGCCAGCCGCTGCGTAGCCTCAATAATAGAAGATGCTTGGGGAGAGTTAATGCGTTGCCGGATGGTGGTAGTCAAAAATGCCGGGTGATATTAGTCCGGCTTCTGATCAACGAGAACTGGGAATCGCGTAATAGCCTTCCTTGGTCCGGACGAACAAACGCGGCAGTCCTCGTGGGGGAGTAACTTTCACCTTGACCTTGTGCCATTTGCCGTCGTTGCTGAAATTGTTTGGCTTATACCCGATTGAATACTGATGGCGTAGCTCGAGGGCGATTTGCTCGAAAATGTCATCCATTTCCGCGGCACTGCGGGGGAAGAATGCCTTGCCGCCGGAAACGCTCGCGAGTTCGTCGAGGATACCTTGACCTTCCATACCGAGGGAGCTGCCGGCATCGCCACCACTGAGGATGCCAACACCGTAGAGGACCACATCCGATTCCTTCAGAAGTCTTCGCAGTTCATTGAACGTATACCGGGAATTATTGTCCTGGCCGTCGCTTATCAACAACAGCGCACGTTTTGGATGAGCACCCCGCTGAACCTTTTCAACGCCGAGGTAGCAGGCGTCGTACAAGGCGGTGTTGTCCCTGGTGTTTACAAAGGTGAGTTTGTCGAGGACCGAGTTTCCATCGCGGGTCCTGTCAAGCAACAGTTGCGCGCGCGAATTGAAGGCAATCAGGAAGTACTCATCAGAGTTGTGACTGGTCTGAATAAACTTCGCCAGAGCGTCGCGCGCACGCTTGACCTTGTCCCCGCTCATCGAGCCCGAGACATCGAAGATCACTCCCACCGAAACGGGCGAGTCGTCGTCGCTAAAGAAAGTTATTTCCTGAGGCTTCTTGTCGTCTAATACTGTGAAAGCGTTCTTGTTCAGCCCGGAGACAAAGCGACCATACGTATCCGTCACAGTAACGGTAAACGTGATCAGGTCAGTGTTGATAACTTCGATGTCAGTGCCAGGTCGTTGCTGGCCCGGTGGGGGCGTTGCCTGGGGTTTCGCCGGGGTGACTTCGATGAGAGGTTTCTGCGGACTCTGCTCCTGAGCCCAGGCGCTGAGAGAGCCGGACACCACAAAAAGAGTGACCAGGAAAAGAATGCTGACGACCCCGACAGCTCGTACCGGCGGTAGGTGCATGTGACTCTCGCATTCTCGCAAGCTTGCGATTCGAATGTGCTGACTCAGCAGAAGGGCTGCCAACACAGATGCCGAAGGGGGAAAGATTGATGCCCGGGATCTGCGATTTTTCTGAATCTGGTTAAGAATGGCTCTGACGTGGGGAGACGTGAACGCCGCTATTCAATATCAGTACGACTCAAGTGAGGTTCATTGTAGGACAGGGTTGAAGGTTGGGTAAAGTCTAGAGACCAAACAAAGGTGACGGTCTAACTTCACCGGGGTCGAAGTTTTCTCCCGCCACTGGGCGGCGAACGCGTTTAGGGTGCCGAAGGGCAGCGTCTGCTTCTTCGAAATAATGGTGTCTTGTAAATGATCGGCGCCCTGCGCCACATCAGCTAAGGTGCCCGTCGGCTTTGCACAAACAGTCTATCTCCCAGTCCGCATTAGAGGACGACCGAGAATAGCCCAGCGACTGCCACCCCACGCGGGTTGCCCGCGTGGGGACCCGGTTTATCGCTGGGATCAACAGTGACTCGGTGGAAGTCCGTGAAGCGGACGGTTGAAAGAAAGGCAGAGAATCAGGCCTTTATCGTCAGCCGTCCGCTCCACGGACTCCGATCCTTTACGTCGAATCCCAGCAGTGAACTGCTGGGCTATTATCAGTCGTCCGCTAAGGCGGACTGGGAGAAGGACTTTTGGTGCAAAGTCGTGTCGGGCCAACCACCCCCAGATTTACGATGCGACGATACTCCAAACTCCAGGTCGCCACCCCGAGCTCGGTTAGACGAGCATTGAAGATCCCGAGCTGATCTAGATCATATTGCGAGTACCAACCTGCCGCCGTGACTCACGCCGAGAATCACGATCCCGACCGGTTGTGGTCCACTTCCGTCCGGTAAAAGAAGTTCACCAAACTCGTTGGGATCGCTACCGTATTGCCTTCCTCCCTTTGGGCGGTTGTTGGGCATACTCTCGGTCTCTCTTCTCTTACTGCGTTGAGTTGTTCCTCCGAAAGCAGCGGCAGGGTCTCCCGGGTTGCCGTGTAGTCTCGATGTCACGCCTGCCATGGTCTCCGACCCCGAGGAAGCGAACCCCACCTCGCCCTTGCGGTGATGCCCGTGTTGACTTCCGCACATTCTGACGCCGTCGTCCTTCCTGTTGACCTGATTACGGGGCTCTATCCCTTCAACCTTTCGGCTTACGGCCTCCGTGCTCGCTGGCCTACGCTTAGAGTCCAACATTACTGTTGCGACTCCCAAGGTCTCGCTACTCAGTGGCTGGCTAGGCCTTCCGAGATGGGCTTCTCTCCCACTAGACTTCACGGTATTGCCCGGTCGCTCCAAAATCGCAAGCCTGACCCCGATCGGTTATTTTTCGATAGTGCCGATCGCTGAACTGCGGACGAGGATGGTGATGGCCGGTCACTCTAAGGCGGAGATTGTGTCGGCCCCATCCGGCATTGCCTGGGCACTCCGCGCGCGAGCTTGCTAGATTTGAGCAAACGTCTCTAGACTAGCGATCTGCAGCCTAGCCGACCAGAGAACGTTCTCTCGCGCCGAGAGAAGGAGGAGAACATAGCCATGCCAAAGATGAGCAAAGCAAGAAAGGTCGCGGTTGGAAAACTCCCGACCAAAACCAAGACTCTGACCAAGAAAGACGCCAAGAACGTTAAGGGCGGAATTATCGCAATATTGATTGGAGCAAAACCTGAGAAGCCGGCTCCGGGAGCTGGCGACACAAACATAGTTATGGGAAAGGGACCAATACCTAACTAAACAGATTGACCCGACCTGCACTCTCCAGAACCGCAGACGGTTAAGAGCAGCGTCACTGTCTAAGCCAGCGAGAGCTAAGCCAGCGATAGTGGAATTATTATCGAAGCGCCGGAGCCGCTTTTTGGAAAGCGTGCTCCCCTGAGATGTTGGATGGCGGTTTGGCCCACCAGCGCCGGAGCCGCTCCTTTGTCTGAGGTCCTCAACAGGGTATCGGAAACAAGACTCACGGTGTCTACGGCGCCGGTTTTTGCGACCGTGAGGCGAAACACGATCGAGCCATTAATTCCCTTTAGCTTGCTCAGCTTTCGCTTCAGCCTCAGGCTTTCCTTATTCAACACCGCCGTCACCAGCTCTTTGTCCACCTTGCCTTTGATCACGTAATCATCCGCCAGCAGCCAACCGTGCATGACCAGGCGACCTTCGCGCGGTTCCATCGTTCCCTCAACCTGAGCAACGCAGTGCGGCAGCCGGCTATCGAAAACGATCAACTGGTTGAACTCCGGAGGAATGACTTCAAAAATCTGTGCTGAATTATCAAAGGCATTGGTCCGCCAGTAATCGATCAGATTTGGCCGGGCAATCAACGTCTCGCCGCCGCGGAAATGTTTCCGATCCGTCGGCGTCAGAGAATACACAAACGACCAGGGACCATTGGCGGTGTCGCGGTGCAAACCCTGATGGCAGCCGTTGATGTAGTAACTCAACCAGATCAACGTGTGCTGACTCACCCCCAACTTTCGTTCGGCCCAGGCGAGCAACCGCGCTTCGAATGCGTTGAATAACTCTAAACCGAAGTAGTCGCTGGAGGGAGTTCGGAAAAAAGTGAACCAACGACGTACATACCAGTAGTCCCAAACGAAGCGTCCCGAGTGGCACGTCAATGGTCTGGCAAATCGCGTATCGAAGATGGCCCGCAGCTCCTCGGCACGCTCAAAGAAGTTCTCGATCTTGTACAGGTGTTTCGACATTCTCTGCTGACAGCATACCGGACTAGTTGAATCGGCCGCTATGGCCGGAGACCGGCCCAGAAGGTAGGCCAAATTTTACTCGAACGAGAGAAGCGCAGGGGCAACAAAAGAGCACAAAAAATTGCCAAAGATTGGTAATTCTGATAAAGCATTGCCCCGAGACGGCCCTGGGGATGTTCATGCGGTGTAGTTTCGGACCCTTCTTTCCTGGCAATCTCCGCCTTGTGTGCGCGCATTTTCCTTCCGACAGTGAACAAGCCCTGGAGACCATGTAACCTACGATGGACCACGGGATTCACGCACAGCTCGCCGAGTTTGCCCGCGCTTTATCTTCGGCGCAGGACTACCGTTAGCTACTCACCAACATCGTTCAGGAAATCTGTCGCAACCTGGAGGCAGAGAACGTGTTGGTCTGGGGGTACGATGACGAGCGCCAGGGACTGCGGTGTTAGGTATCGCGTCGCACAATATTGGGCCGCGAGAAACAGGGATTTGGGTCAGGCTTGCGATTTTGCGATTCGCGAGCGCGCCCATCCAACCAGAAGTTCCCGTTTGCTCACGGCGCCGCCCCTAAACCAATGACCACTTCCGCTTCTCCCCGAACAGATCAAACTCCATCGCGACCGCATGTGGCGGCGCGACGAAGACCTCCGCGTTGAAGCCGCTGTTGACGTCGAACGTTTCAGCGAAGACGTGGGCCTTGTAAAATACGTTGACTAGATACACGTCGGGCAGGTCCATCGTTTCCGAAGGTTGTCACCGAACTCACGGATGCGCGTCTTTAGTGTCATCGGGTGCCGCAAGGCGTTGTTTGAGGAATGGGACCATCCATATCTGGAAGTCTGGCTGTATGTTAAGAGCTTGCTGTAAGGCAGATTCGTAGTACGGTCGCGCTTCTGCTCTTCGACCGGCCGCATCCAAAACGCGGCCCATCGTTGCATTCACTCGGGCAGAATCAGGGGCCAGGGCCACGCCCTGTTGGGCTTCCTGGAGCGCCTCCGGAAGCTTCTTCTCCGCGAGGAAGAGATCGGCTCTTTGGGCGTGGGCCAACGCCGCAGCGAGTGGAATCTCGAAGTGTCCGTCACAGACAAAGACGCTGGAGTCGATGACAGCTACAGGCGTCAGCTTTTTGAACTGTTCATACGGATTAAGTGGAGGCGGGCCGAATTCGAATCCTGTCAGATCGACTGCGCTAATCAACACTGGGCCATCGATCGCCGGCGTCACGTCCGAGAGGGTGCCGAGCCAAATTGACTCCACGGTTGGCAGCAGCTTGCATGGGATTTTATAGTAATCATAGTCGATCACACCGGTTCCGAAGTAAACAAACCAACAGCGCTGAAGGTTGTGCTCGTCGGTGTAACGCTTCACGGCGTGCAGTTGCTGTGCCCAGTCTGCACTCGAATCGCTCAAGTATCGCCAAACGTTCTTCGGCCCACCAAAGGCTTCGTTCCCATAGCCAATGTAGGCGGGAAAGGCACGTGTCACCGAGACTGCCTGAAACAACAACAATAGTACGACTGCATAGAACCAGTAACGGCTACCCTTTATCAGCACTGAGGCTGCGCCTGCAATCAAGATCGCCAGAAAAATGTAGACAGGCAGGATGTGACGAATACCTATATTCATTCCGCCAAACATTGAAGCGGCCATATAGATCAGTGGCGGGACCAGCAGAAACGGCAGTTCGCGCCGGTTCTTTAATCGCCCGCTCGCAATCACCCAAATGCTGATCAGTAGCAGCATCAGGAAAGTAAGACTCGACTTCACCAGCATCGCCACCGGAAAATAGAACCAGACTGCGTGAGGATATGCTTTGCCGAAAACATAACTGTTGAAACTTTTGGCACTGAACAATACGTGTGCGAAGCCGTAGATGTAAGACTCGGGCAATACATGCAGCCGTGCAAACTCACGCAAGACTCTGGCTTCTGTCGGACTTGGCACCTGTTTGAGTTGCTCCTCCATCGACGGATTCAATTTCAATCCGTTCCCCCGTGCTGAATAACGGAATCCATAACTCGCCCAAAGAAGTCCCGCTGAAACCACACCAATGATGAACAGCGCCGCAGCAAGTCGAGCCGCGCGCTTACCAATAGAAAGTTGCAAGCCCGGGTCCACTGACTTTCGGCGGAGTACTTCGATGCCTGCCAGAATCACCAGCATCGGGAAGACGAGCACAGCACTGTGCTTGGAGGCCAGTGCCAATCCCACGGCAAGACACGTGATTGCTAGCCGCGCTACCGAGGGCACCTTGATGTACCGATAGAACGCATAGATCGAAGCCAACAGGAAGCAGGCTTGTATGGCGTCTGTGGTCACCAGTGCTCCATGCGCGAGCAGGGTTGGGTCAAAAACCAGCAGGCCGAGCGCAACGAATCCCGCGGTGGCGCCGAACATCTCCCTGGCCGTGAGAAACACAATCACCAACAACAATAGTGTGAAGCTCGAAGCCGCGATCTGCGCCCGAAAAACAAGCTTGTCGGCGTCATTTTGAAAGATGAAATCCCTGCCACCGAGAACTGCCTCCAACCGGTAAGGACGATCCTGCAGCTCTGGCACATTCAGATGCATGCTAAGCAGGGGTAGGGTGGCAACGAACTTGACCAGTGGTGGGTGCTCGGGATTCAGCCCGAAGTCACCCTTCCATGACATGTAGCCGGAATAGATGTGGTCGGGTTCGTCCCAGGTAACGGTGTTCGCGCGCGAAGTTAACGCCAAATGGATGGCGAAGAGCACTATGAATGCGCCCACGCCCGCAATGACCGACCACTGTTGAGAGGTCTCTCGCACTCGAGTCACGGCTCGCGTACCTCGCGAAATGAATTCAAAAGAGCAACATTAACAAGAAGATAAATGTCCGGGTCTGAATCCACAATGTTAACGGTCGGATCGGAAACGGACGATCGATTGATGAACAACGGTTCTAACCACTCGCTGCGATATAGACTATTTCGCAGCCCTTGTAAATGAAAAAGGGATCGGGGTCAGGCTTGCGATTTTGGAGCGACCGGGCAATACCGTGAAGTCTAGTGGGAGAGAAGCCCATCTCGGAAGGCCTGACCCCTAAACCGTTTAGTCGCGACAAGCCGCGACTTACGAAAGCGGTAACAAGTTACCGCACTCCACCGAGTATTCCCGCTCGTCTACCGCAAGCAGATAACAGGATGAAACTCGTCCTCTACGGCGGTGTTTCTAAGTTGGGGCAACAGGCGTTTAGAGTACAACCTTCAGGTTGCGCCTGGCCCACGTAGCCTCTTACCCAGCAGCAAGCTAAAGCTTGTACTCT
>JANNJZ010000283.1:0-2484 GCA_031396065.1 Pyrinomonadaceae bacterium
CCGTTTAGAGAGCACACTTGTGTGCCTGTCTCGCGCCAGGTGAAACCGATCAATGAGCCTCCTGCAAGGTGCACACAAGTGTTTTTTCTAAACAAACTTGGTAGGGAAGCGTTTATTTCACCTGCCGGATTTTGTCGGGAACTTCCTCGGGCATCCTTACTACTTCCTGCCAGCCTGAATTGTCCCCGCGCATTTGCGTGGTTAGATCGTTCCGCAGTTTGCGCAGCTGGTTGCTTATCAGGCACGGATAGTTTTCGATGTCAGGAAAACGTTTTCGTTGATCCTCGACAATAAGCTTTTGCTTCTCAATCGACGGGATTACCGCATGCTGTCCGTTTTCCCAGAACGGAATCAGGAGGCGTTCAACTCGCACCGCTCCCGGGATATCGATCTCCTCGTCGTCCAGACCAGTCACATCACCCACATGATTGTCTGCAGCATCGATTCCGCGGAAGAGTTGCAGACGGCCGGGCAGTGTCGTCTTCTCCTCGGAGTTAGACGCTTTCAAAGTCGGTTGACCTCCGATCATGCACTGTTTGAAGATGACCCCGGCGACGGCGGGAACCTCGCTGGCTAATTTGGTGCCGATTCCGAAACCGGCAGCCCGTGGAAACTCCCTTACGATCCGCCGCACCTTTTCAACGTCGAGATCGCCGGTAAGGTTTGGTCTTAACTCGTAAAGTCCATTCGCTTCGAAGAATCGCAAACACCACTCGCCCAACTCAGCGAGGTCGCCTGAGTCAACCCTAAAACCTTTGAATGCGCGGCGGCGCGCTTCCGTTGACGTAGCCGCCATCGCTGCATGTACCGCCCCCATGTAGACGTCAATCGTGTCCAGGAGGAGCGTCGTGCCGTTTGGATTGGCATCGAGCCAGCGTTCGAAGGCGACCTGCTCGAAATGCTTTGGCTTGCCGGTGCGCGTCTCGATTTCCGGCTGATACATATACTCGATATAAGACTGCTGCCAGTAGTGAGCTTCGGTGCCCACGGCGGGAATATCGAGCCGGTGCGCGGCTTCCATGTTTGAGGTGTCGTTGAAGCCACCGATGAACGCGTAGACGGCGATGTCCACGGCGCGTTCGATGTCTCCGTTACGGCGCAGCGAAAAATCAGACAGCCACCGATCGCCCGCGGCCATCCGAAACTGCAGGGCCGTGCTGGCAGTCGTCATGGGGAGGTCAAAGGCGTGCTCAAACTTTATTTCCTGTGCTTGAGTAAGTCCGAACGCGCCGGTGATGTCGGCGAAAGGTTGTTGCGCAAAGACTATGGTTCCCGGGCGAACGGCGCGGATCCTGCCGACGAATTGGATGTCCTCTATCGCCTTGGCAAATCGCTGCAAACCGCCGCGGTCTTGCTCAAGAAATCTCAAACGCGGGCGATCGATCTGGCTATCGACCAGGAGACGGACCAGTCGGGCGTGGCCCAGGCACGGTGCAAAGGGTAACTTCCGTTGAGTTATATAGAAGGTCGACTCGGCGTCGCTAAGTGGTCGGTCATGGAGTCGCGTCACGTCTTTGTAAGACGCGTCGCCCATCGCGGCGTGGTAGCGGTCGATGTTCAGCGTTCCCATTTTGGCGAGAAAGGCATTCCTTCCTGTCTTTATCTAACAAAGACTGAGCGATGAATCCGTCACGCTCAGAAACGCGTGTCCTACTTTTCCTGCTCTTCGAGAATTGCGTGGTGTTCCGCGCCTGCCTCAGAAGCGGTCGATCGTCTAGCCGCTTGCCTCTGTTCCGTCATAATTTCTCCACGCGCTCGGTTGGCGTTAACCGCAAATTCTCACGCAGAAGCTTGCGGTCGACCCTACCCATGTAGGCCGCAATTACAGGATCGCCTTCCCCGTTTGAATCTGAGGGTGGGACAGAATCGGCGTTAACTATGGCCGCCCCTGTTTTGCGCATTTCATCGATCGCGCGTTGGCCGTCACCAGGTTGCAAATCCACAGGTCGCATCGCATTTTCTAACGCCTTGACTCGAAAACCTTCCTTTAGCGCGTCAAGGACAGTGTTTTTCACACAGTAATCAGTAGCCAGCCCGCCCACCCAAACTTCTTCTACTCCGAGCCGCCGAAGTTCGAGAGTCAGGCTGGTTCCGTCAAACGCAGAATAACAATCCTGGTCGCCGAGTCCCTTCGAGATCACCCGAATATGAATGTCGTCGATAAGGTCTGGATGAAACTCTGCGCCTTTGGTGTTCTGCACACAATGCACTGGCCAGGTTCCACCATATGCGGCGAAGTGCTTCGTCTTTTCCGGATGCCAGTCGCGGCTTTTGAATACAGGTTCGCCGCGCTGGAGGAATTGCTCAATTAGATTGTTCAGTGGAGCCACCACTTCGTCGCCCTGGGTCACAGCCAGGGCACCGCCCGGACAGAAATCGTTTTGGACGTCGACAACTATCAAAGCTCTTTTGCTCTCGCTAGCCATTCGTACTCCCCGCTTCTTCGATCGTCATCTTGTGAAGTCTGTTAACTCCTGTCTAAGA
>JANNJZ010000324.1:0-140347 GCA_031396065.1 Pyrinomonadaceae bacterium
GACGTGTGTTGGTATTCTGGCCGCGGATTCTCCCGGGTAAATACGGTGCGTTTGTCCGCATCCATCCACGACTCCATCTCGGTTTGCAAATCCCGCCTCGGTCTCCGAGTCTCTCTGCAAGTCTGTTTCGTTCTGGAGTCTCCCCGGTCCTGTAAGTCTCGCTTGCTCTTACACTCTGAGCTTGTCTCTAAGCGTGGTTCTGCGGCTTGGCCGCCTTCCGTGCGGTGAGGCTCTCTGCCTCACCGGCACCTCTATCTATTTTGAGGCTACGCCTCCGGGCGACATCAGAGGCGCAGCCTCGAAGAATGAGACCGCTATCGGAAAGGCCGAGCCTTTCCGCACGGAAGGCGGCAGAGCCGCAAATGCTATCACCGCACCGCACCTCGGCTAACTCTCTGTTTTACTGCCGACCCAAAAACTTGACTCATTCACATCAAGTTTTACCCGACAAGATTTCTAGTAGACGGTCTTCGGCGGGTAGCGCCGGTATGAGTTTAGCCCGGCCTTTCAAGGCCGGGACATGTGCTTGCTTCCTGCCTTGATTGCCTCGCGCATTTCCGTCACTGCCCGTTCGAGACCCACGAAGATTGAGCGCGCGATAATGCTGTGGCCGATATTGAATTCGGTAATCTCTGAAAACTCAGCTACGGCGCCCACGTTGCGGCAGGTTAGTCCGTGGCCCGCCGCGACTAACAAGCCGTATTGAGCCGCCAGCGCGGCACCTTCGCGCAGTCGCCTCAATTCCTGACCTACTCGCAAAGCTCCTTCACCGTGAAAGCCCCGTCCGCCCAGCGTAGCGTCGGCGTAGGGTGCAGTGCACAGTTCGATTTGCTGCGCGTTGATGTCGCGGGCCGTTTCGATCTGCTTAGGATCGGGATCGATAAACAGGCTGGCAAGTATTCCTGCCTGACGTAAACGCCCAACGGTGGCTCGCACGATGGCGATATTCCCTTTCACGTCAAGACCGCCTTCAGTGGTTATTTCGTTCGGATTCTCCGCCACGAGGGTCACCGCATCGGGACGCACCTCGAGAGCAATCCCAAGCATTTCCTCGGTTGCCGCCATCTCCAGATTCAAGTAGGTGCTGACAGTTTGACGTAGCGCGCTGAGGTCGGCGTCCTGAATGTGACGCCGATCGCCCCGAAGATGAACTGTGATACCGTCGGCGCCAGCTTGCTCGCATAGCATGGCGGCAGCCACAACGCTGGGCTCGGGTGCGCGACGCGCCTGACGCACAGTCGCGACGTGATCGATGTTGACGTTCAGGCGTGCGGTCATTTGCGTGAATTGTAACGCAAACTGTTAGTTTGCGTTGAGGCTGCTGAGTCAATCAACCTCTTTGGTGGCACACTCGACTCATATAAGCGAGCTGGCGTCTAACGCAGCTTCAAGCAAACGAACAGCTTGCTTTACCCGCTCTGTGTATCGTGCACCGACCTGATGGCCCGGTCATAAACGCCGCGGCGTGCTTGTTGGCGGATTCGTCCCACCTCGCTGAGCATCTTGTACCAGTCTGTGGCCACGTTGACTTTGCTCCCTTCGGCGTGATCCCAGCGCACCGGTATTTCGCTTAGTCGCAAGCCCGCGCGATGAGCGACGTAGAGCAATTCGACGTCGAAACCGAACCGATCGATGGTGGCCCCTTCGATAATTGGCCGGCAGGCGCTCATCCGAAAAGCTTTGAAGCCGCATTGCGTATCCCAGAAGGGCAGACCCGTCGCCAACCTGACTGCAAGGTTAAAGACGCGGCCACCCTGTTCGCGACGCCAGGGCTGGTGAATGCCAATCAGGCTTCGGTCAAGCGCTCTCGAGCCAAACGCGAGATCGCACTCGCCGCGCACGATTGGGTCAAGCAGTTTCGGTGTTTCTGTAATTGGGGTCGAAAGGTCGGCGTCGGTAAACAACGCTATATCGCAGCGAGAAGCCAGGAGACCCAGTCTGACTGCGCGCCCTTTTCCCAGATTTGATTGATAGCTGATTACCGAAGTTCGGACTGTCCTGGCGGCGGCCAATTCCTCACGCGCCGCCTCTGCCGTTCCGTCTGTTGATCCGTCATCGACAACAATCAGTTCGTTTTCGGGACCGTACTCGCTGAGATAACGAACTATTGCCCGCAGAGACTTCCCGAGGCGGGTGCCTTCGTTGTAAGCCGGAACAATGATCGACAGAGACATTGTCATGCGATGCTCATCCGGGGCCGCCCGGTGGTATTGTCGCGAATATACCACAGCGCGGAATTCGATCGTCTCCGGAGCGCAGGCAAGGATGCCCGAGCTTTTTGACGATCGGTTCTGTAATGGCCTCCGACTTCTCTTGTTATTCTGACCCACTACTGTCTTACCTGATGAATTGCGGCGCGTGTGTTAAAATTCCCGGGTTCTGCCTCGTTAACCGAAATCCCTTCGAATTACTGAGGACTGAATACCAACAGTTCTGAGCAAGAGTTTTAGTATTTATGAGCAAGACCTTCAGCATTATTGGCGGCGCCGTCATTCTCATTGCGGCCCTCGTGGGCGGCACCATCGGCCGCTCGATACGATTCCGCGCTAGTGTGCCGGCCAAAGGAGCAGTGGTTTCATATACCCAGGCCGATGACATCGAGCGGGATTACACGGAAGCAGTCGAAACGATCACCGATGGCTATGCCGGTGACATCGACTATGAGAAGGCAACTCAAGCCGCGATCCAGGGCATGCTCTCCACCCTCGATCCACATTCGATGTATTTCCCTTACAGCGAATTCAAGAAGTTGAAAGAAGATCAGGACTCCAGGTTTTATGGCATTGGCGTAACTATCGTTCCCCATCGCGATGGTGTCTATATTCAATCGGCGGTAGAAGGCACCCCCGCAGGCAAATTGGGTTTGCGCTACGGCGATCGCATATTGGAAGTAGACGGTGTTGATGCGCGCGAGTGGTCGAGCGAGCAGGTTTCCAAAAGAGTTCGCGGCGGCCGCGGCGAGGAAGTAACGATCAAAGTGGAGCGGGCCGGCTCAGAAGCGCCTCTCAATTTCACGATCATCCGTGATTCGGTGCCACTGCCGTCAATCCGCAACTCTTACATGCTGCGCCCGGGAACCGGATACGTGGGACTAACCGGTGGGTTTCAGAGCACCAGCGACGAAGAGCTGCGCGAAGCGATGACCAAACTAAAAAAGGAGGGGATGCGTCAGCTTATTCTGGACATGCGCGGGAATCCCGGGGGGTTGCTTAATCAGGCAATTGACGTCGCCAGTGAATTCCTGCCCCGAAACCAGGTAGTGGTCTCTGTTAAGGGGCGCACTGAATATGCGGAACCCATTGTGTACAAATCGAGTGGCTCGGAGCCGGCAGATGTGCCGCTAGTGATTTTGATTAATCGCGGATCTGCGTCCGCGACGGAAATTGTGGCCGGCGCTATTCAGGATCATGGTCGGGGATTGGTTATCGGAGAGACGAGTTTCGGCAAAGGGCTGGTTCAAAAGGTATTTCAACTGCCCTTCAATACCGGCTTGACTCTGACTACGGCGCGTTACTACACGCCGTACGGTCGATCGTTGCAGCGTGATTACTCAAACGGCTCACTCTACGATTACTACACCCGGCATGACGAGGAAGAGAAGAAGCCCGCGGCTTCCGGTTCTCCATCTGTTTCTTCTTCGCCCAGGAGCACTGCGTCTCCAGTGACCGTACCATCTTCTAGTCCACATCCGCCCAGCGGTCCAGCAGTGAAGACTGCGGCAGGTCGCGTCTTCTATGGCGGAGGTGGTATTACTCCGGACATTGACGTCAAGCCGCTCATTTATTCGCCGGTTCGTAATCGCATTGCCGAAGCAGCTTTCCAGTTTACGCGCCAGTTGGCCGCCGGACTTCTGCCAGGGCTTGAAGGATACAAGGTTGAGAAGGTTCAGTACGGAAAGAATCCCAGGGCGAGTGACTACGCGATTAATGATCAGGTCGTCGAAGCTTTCCGTAGCTTCGTGCGCACCGACATAATGTCGCAGTTGACCGCTGGACAACTCGATGCCGAACTGGATTTCGTCAAGTTGAGATTGCGCGAAGAGATCGTCACCGCCGCATTTTCCAACGACGCGGGCGCTCGCGTTTTGCTGGACAGCGACCCGCAAGTGTTGCGCGCACTCGAGGCCCTCCCAGAGGCCAAGCGTCTGGCTGAAAGTGCGCGTAGCGGAACATTGCAAGGCTAATTCACTCCAAACGCTCCAACTTCAAATTTACTAACTGATGAATCAACTCGGCATCATTTAGCCGAAGGGGTCATCTTTCTTGCGTCGTGGATACTGACGAGAGCTTGTTTTCGTGGCTGCTGACTTCAGGTCCGACGGACCGGCAGTTAATAGCCCCGTCCGTGAGGGCGGGGTGATGTAGCAATCATTTTTTGAGCGCCGCAGGTGCGCTACGGTTTGTGCCGGCCCGTCGGGCCTCCGTGCAATTAAAGGATGAAGATTCCCCCCCTCACGGCCGGGGCTATTAGCTGTCGGTCCTTCGGACCTATGGCATTCTGGCAGTTGAAACTGAACGAGTGCATGGAGTGCACTACGGCGTCATTTTCTATTCCATAACGCGCGCGATCACACATTTCAAATAGTGAGTCTCCGGCACTCCGAAGAGGATCGGATGATCGCTGGCCTGCGTGCGCTTCTCAACTAATTGTAATCGGCGATGAGCATCGTTAGCCGCCCCGGCGATGATCTCCAAAAACATCTGTTCAGACATGTGATACGAGCAAGTGCAGGTAATAAGCACGCCTCCGGGGTTTAGCAACTTGATTGCCCGCAGATTGATTTCCTTATAACCACGCGCCGCCGGCTTGATGCTCGCCCGGTTCTTTGCAAACGCCGGGGGATCGAGCACGATTGTGTCAAAGCGCTCGCCGGCGGCTTCCATTTCTCTCAAGGCATCAAACACATTCGCTTCCCGAAATTCGACGTTGGCTATCTGGTTCAGCGCGGCATTTCGGTTCGCAGCCTTTATTGCCTCACCCGAGATATCGATTCCCAGAACACTGTCGCAGGCGTTCGCGAGATGAAGCGCAAACGCACCTGCGAAGGTAAAGCAATCAAGCGCTCGCCCGTGCGCTACTGCGCGTGCGGCGATGCGATTTTCGCGCTGGTCCAGGAATGACCCGGTCTTTTGGCCGGACAGCGGTGAGACACTGAAACGAATGCCATCCTGTAATATTTCAAACTCTGGCGGTGCTTCACCGTAAAGTACTCCCGCAGTCATCGCGAGACCTTCATGCTGACGGACCTTAACATCGTTTCGCTCAATGATGGCCCGCGGAGCAAACTCTTCAGTCAGCAGTTCCACCAGCAACAGCTTAATGCTTTCCGACCCTTGCGAGAGCGTCTGCAGCACGAAGACATCGTCATAGCGGTCGATGATGAGGGATGGCAGCAGGTCGCCTTCGGAATAGACGAGGCGATAAGCATTGGTTCCCGGACCTATTCCCGCGCGCCTGCCAGCCGCGTCTCTAATTCTTGCGCGCCACCACTCGCGGTCGATTGGCTCGTCGGTCTGAGTTAGGAAACGTAATGCTATTTGGGAAGAGTCGCTGTAGAAAGCCTGACCGATAAAGTTTCGGTTTTGGTCGCGGACCCTGACGATCGAACCGCCTTGCGACTCTTCGGCGTCGAGAACATCGCTGCGATAAATCCAAAGGTGGCCGTGGCGGATTCGATCGGCCCCGCGTTTGTTGACTCTCACTTCACTCATGACTGAGTACTCTGCCATATGCCCGATGCTATTCGCCACCGAAGATCGGTAATGTGGCCCCGCCACCTGATGTGCGGAAGGTCTCTGACTGTCTCTGACCTTCCGAAAGGTGAATAATCTTGAAGGGGCTGCGCCCCACTTTGAAAATGGGGGAATCATTTCTGATTGGAACACACAGGGGCGCAGCCCCAGAAACAAGAGTCAACTTACGGAAGGTCAGAGACCTTCCGCACATCGGGCGGCACAGCCGCAAAAAAAACACCGTCAAGTATTCCTTCGCGGACCTTTGCGGTTCTTCGCGTTCTTTGCGGTTAAAAGTACGATTGCAAGTTGTTCTATGTTAGGCTTCGAGCACTTCGAGCGAAAGCGGTTTGCTGCCTACTGGAAGTACTAAAATTACGATGCCAACCAAGTCACAAGGCGAGCGGCGCGAGCGTTTCGAAACCTCTTCCGGCATAGATCTCCCTGCTGACTTCAACCCGTCCAATACCGATCCGATCGACTACGACAAAGACCTGAACTCCCCCGGCGAGTTTCCCTACACCCGCGGCATTTACCCAAACATGTATCGCGGCCGGCTGTGGACCATGCGGCAATATGCGGGCTACGCGACTGCCGAAGAATCCAATGCGCGATACAAGTATCTGCTGGCTCAGGGAACGACCGGACTGTCGGTCGCATTCGACCTGCCGACCCAGATAGGCCTGGATTCTGACGATCCGATGGCGGCTGGCGAAGTCGGCAAGGTTGGGGTCGCGATTGACTCACTGGAAGACATGCTGCGGCTCTTCGATGGAATCCCACTCGACAGCGTCTCCACTTCAATGACCATCAACGCCACGGCCGCCACATTGTTGAGTCTCTATCTGGCTGTGGCGCGCAAACAAAATGTGCCCTTCGATAAAGTTAAAGGCACGCTGCAGAACGATATTCTGAAGGAGTACATCGCGCGCGGCACCTATATCTATCCACCTGCGCCCTCGCTTCGTTTGGTTACCGACACGTTCGCATACTGCGTTCGGGAGGTTCCCAACTGGAACACGATCTCGATCAGCGGTTATCACATCCGCGAAGCCGGATCGACCGCGGTGCAGGAAGTTGCTTTCACCCTGGCGGACGGGATTACCTATGTTGAAGCGGCGCTTTCCGCCGGTTTGGCAGTGGATGAGTTTGCCCCGCGCATCTCATTTTTCTTCAATGCGCACAACCACCTGCTCGAAGAGATTGCCAAGTTTCGCGCGGCGCGCCGGCTGTGGGCGCGCATTATGCGCGAGCGATTTAAGGCGCGCGATCCCCGTTCATTGATGCTGCGGTTTCACACGCAGACAGCCGGTTCTTCGCTCACCGCCCAGCAGCCAGAGGTGAATGTGGTGCGCACAACGATTCAGGCGCTGGCGGCAGTGTTGGGTGGAACGCAATCGCTGCATACCAATGCGATGGACGAAGCCCTCGCCTTACCGACCGAACAAGCTGCTCGGCTGGCGTTGCGCACGCAACAGGTGATCGCCAATGAGTCCGGCGTCGCTGACACCGCCGATCCGTTAGCTGGTTCTTATGCCATTGAGCAGCTAACTAACGAGATTGAAGAGCACGCTTCCAATTACTTGACCAGGATCGACGCCATGGGTGGGATGCTCCGAGCGATCGAGACTGGCTACGTGCAGAAGGAGATACAGGAGTCGGCTTATCGGTATCAACGTGCGATCGAAACCGAGGACGCAATCGTGGTCGGTGTAAACCGTTTTCAAAGCGAAGCAGGAGCTGCAGTACCTACGATGCGCGTAGATCCAGCCATTGAGCAACAACAGATCGACCGCCTTCGGGCAGTGCGCGACCGAAGAGATCCGCTGGCTGCTGAAACCACGCTTGCCAAGCTGGAGGACGCAGCGCGCGGTAACGAGAATCTGGTACCGAGAATCCTCGACTGCGTTGAGGCTTACGCAACTGTCGGCGAGATCAGCAATCGATTGCGAAACGTTTGGGGTGAGTACAAAGAGACTTCTACCGTCTGATTCATTGATAAAAGCATCTGTGCGTCGTTTGTGTTCTCCGTGTCGCTGTGGTGGAGATTTACCAGCAGGAGCACTCACCACAGAGACACAGAGAACACAAAGGATGCACAGAGAACTTGTAAAACTGCTGATTCTTTCCATAGTGCTGCTAACAGGTTGCCATGCGCCCCGCGTGGTTACAGTGGACTCAAAACAGTATCCAATCAACGTTGAACGCCCTCCAGTTAAGCAAACGGCTCAACAGTTCGAAAAAACAAACTATCTTTTGTATCTTCCGGAAGGATATGCCGAAGCAGAGAAACGCTGGCCGCTGATTCTGTATCTCCACGGGAAGAGCCTGCGTGGAGACGATCTGGAGATGCTGAAAGGTTACGGACTGGCTGCCTCGTTGGAAAAGGATCTGAAGATTCCCTTCGTGGTGGTTTCGCCCCAATGCCCCGACGACCGTTACTGGATGACCGAGGATGAAGCGCTGATTCGGCTCGTTGAGCATGCGGTATCCACCTATGCTGTCGATCCGGAGCACATCTACGTCACTGGTCATAGCATGGGCGGGCGCGGCACCTGGCTACTGGCTTACAAGCATCCGGAAAAGTTTGCGGCTATCGTGGCGATGTCTGATGCGCCGCCGGATGATGCATGGGCCAGGCAGGTGGCGAAAGTTCCAGCCTTGGTGTTGCACGGCACCAAAGACGATTTGGAACCGTTTGAAAGAACGAGGCAGTTTGTGGAGGCGTTGAAGAAGTTTGGGGCGGAGGTTAAGTTTACGCCGTTGCCCGACAGAGACCATTTCATACTCGACACTTACGATAACCCCGAGATCTATGACTGGTTGTTACAGCATAAGCGTAAGTAGTGAATTGCTGGTTTGCTGGACTTGTCAGGGTTTCTCTTCGCGTTCCTTAGCGGTCCTTTGCGTTCTTTGCGGTAAAAAGAATCCGCGCTAACCGCAAAGATCGCAAAGGACTCGCAAAGGTTCGCAAAGATAAAACACCATGAAGGGGGCAACAATGAACCGCCGCGAATTTACGGCCAGCATCGGAATGGGCGCGATGGCGCTGGGGTTTGGACGGACCATGACCTTGAGCGCGCCGCCGCCTGACAAAATCCAGCCCGAGATTGCCATCACGATGGACGACTTTGCCTGGAACCAGTCGGTGAAGCTGTCCCCGGAGGAACGCAATCGAGCGATCCTGGGAGCGCTGAGATCACATGGCAACTTGAAAGCTGCTTTGTTTGTCGCCGGGAAGAATGCAGACAACGAACAAGGGCAGAGCTTACTTCGCGAGTGGGACAGAGCCGGTCATATGATCGGGAATCACTCGTATTCGCATAAATATCTGAACAGCGCCAAAACGACTGCCGAGGTTTTTACGGCGGACATCCTTAAGGGTGAGGATGTAATAAAGAGTTTGCCGCGTTTTCAGAAAAGCTTTCGTTTCCCCTACCTGAAAGAGGGGGAGACCTCCGAGAAGCGAGACGCTGTTAGAACCTTCCTCAAGCAACATGGCTATCGTAACGGCCACGTCACAGTCGATGCCTCGGACTGGGCGGTTGAGGATCGCTTAACGGCGCGGCTCACCAAAGATCCGGCGGCGGATCTGAAGCCCTACCGGGAGTTCTACCTGGGCCATATGTGGGAAAGGGCAAACTACTATGACGATCTCTCCCGGAAAGTATTGGGCCGCAGCGTTAAGCATACGATCTTGATGCATTACAATCTGCTGAACGCGTTATTTCTTGGCGACCTGCTGGAGATGTTCAGGGCCAGGGGCTGGAAGCTGATTGATGCAGCCGAGGCGTTTAAGGATCCAGTGTTCGCGGCCGAACCAAAGATCGTGCCGGCGGGCGAAAGTATTATCTGGGCGCTGGCCAAAGAAACCGGGAAGTTTGATAAGCTGCTTCGCTATCCCGCTGAAGATAGTGAATACGAAAAGGCAAAGATGGATCAGATGGGGTTGTAAGGATTCCAGGTCTGAAGGATCGGCAGGTAGTAGCCGCGCCCGTGAGGGCGGGGTAGTCTCACCGTTGATCGTCTGAGCGCCGAAGGTGCGCCAGAATTTGTGCCGGCCCTGTGGGCCTCAGAGATATCGAGCGAACGAAACCCGCCCTCACGGACGGGGCTACTAACTGCCGGTCCTTCGGACCTCGCATGCTGACGAGCGTGCCGTGTCTAGAGCACTGGAGAGAAACAATGAACACGTTAATCCCCCTGCTTGCTTTCGTAATCATTTTCGTGGCGATCATCGTTGGGATCGTCATGATGACGAGGCACGCAAGAAAGTTAGAGCGGGAGCGAACAATGGCGCTGAAGTCTTCGGCGACGATGCTCGGTTGGCAGTTTGCCGAAGAGGCCCCATTTAATTACCTTCCTAACCTGCAACAATTTACCCTCTTTGGTGAGGGCCATAGCAAGCAAATCAAAAACCTGATGACTGGCGAGACCAACGGAGTGAAGGCTGCGCTCTTCGATTACATCTATACTGTCGGCAGCGGAAAGCATCAACATACACATTATCAGTCGGTCGCCTACTTCGAACCGCGCCACCTCAACATTCCGTCTTTCTCGTTAAGGCCGGAAAACGTCATGCACAAACTGATCTCAGCGTTGGGTTACCAGGATATCGACTTCGGGCATCGTCCAACTTTTTCGAGTAAGTATCTGTTGCGCGGCACGGATGAACAGGGCATCCGCAATATTTTTAGCGACGCCCTGCTTGGTTTCTATGAGATGAGTGAGGGAGCGTGTACCGACGGCGGTGGGAATCAGCTATTCATTTTTCGACCGGGTTTCAGGACGCCCCCGCATGAGGCACAGACATTTATCAGTTGGGCGGAGTCGCTGCAGCGCTTGTTTCCACGGTTCCGTTAGGCCACGGCGTGGGGGGGCCCTTAACATTCGTTACCAGGCGTATAGAGTACAAGCTTTAGCTTGCGTGGTTGCGCCAGAAGCAACCTAAAGGTTGTACTCTATACACCCGTTAGGAACGTTTTCTTCAGAGTCCCATGTCGCACCTACTGGCAGTCAGAAATCTGGAAACACAATTTCCGACGCGAGCGGGACTCGTGCGGGCGGTTAATGGTGTCAGCTTCCACATCGATTCCGGCGAACTGCTCGGCGTTGTTGGCGAATCCGGCTGCGGCAAGTCGATCACCGCGCTCTCGATCATGCGACTCATTTCGCCACCGGGAAAGATTGCGGCCGGCGAAATCATTTTTGACGGCAAGAATCTGCTGACCCTCTCAGACGCCCAGATGCGCCAGATTCGCGGCGACGACATTGCCATGATTTTCCAGGATCCGATGACCTCGCTTAATCCGGTGTTCACAGTGGGAGAACAGATTGCTGAAGCGCTGCGTTTGCATCGTAAGCTCTCACGCAAAGCCGCCCGCGCTGCTGCGATCCAGGCCATGAGCGAGGTGGCGATTCCCGATCCGGCCCGTCGAGCAGACGACTATCCGCATCAACTTTCCGGCGGCATGCGCCAGCGCGTGATGATCGCCATGGCCCTCGCTTGTGACCCTAAACTTCTGATTGCCGACGAGCCGACCACAGCTCTCGACGTCACGATCCAAGCCCAGATATTAGAACTGTTGGATGGCTTGAGAAGGAATCGCGAGTTAGCGGTGCTCTTGATTACACACGATCTGGGAGTGGTGGCTGAGGTCGCCGATCGGGTGGCCGTAATGTATACCGGCCGTATTGTGGAAGAGTCTTCAGTCGAGGAATTGTTTGCCCGGCCCAAGCATCCTTACACCGAAGGTCTGTTGCGATCTGTTCCGAAACTCACGGCCGCCCACGTTACGAAAAAGGAACGGCTCGAGACTATAGAAGGTACGGTACCGAGTCCGACCGATCTGCCGCCGGGTTGCCACTTCGCGCCTCGCTGTCCCCATCGCATGCCGCGTTGCAGCGAAGAGATTCCGCTTTATGAGCTTGAAGGAGATCTGAAAGTTCGTTGCGTGTTGTTCGACCTGGCGGTGGCGGCGGATCACCAGAAAACATCCGCAGATTACGCAGATTCCGCAGAGTAGGACGAAACAAAGCGCTTGCTTCAGTCGGTTTTTGAGAATAAGAACTACTGCTTTGAAAATTAGAACTAGTGCGTCATAGCCGTTGGATAACGTCTGTGTAATCTGCGTAATCTGCGGATGTCTCCTGCTTTGAAATGAATACTGATACCCAAAAACTAGTGAGTGTGCGCGGCCTGGTGAAGCACTTTGCGGTCGAGGGCAGCGACGATGTGGTGCGCGCGGTTGATGGTGTCTCGTTTGATATTTTCCACGGTGAAACCCTGGGCTTGGTGGGCGAGTCCGGGTGCGGTAAGTCAACCGTGGGTAGGTGCTTATTGCGGCTGATTGAGCCTACCTCAGGCGAGGTTTTGTTCGAAGGGCGCGATGTGTTGTCGTTGGGCAAAACTGAGTTACGGGAAATGAGACGCGAGATGCAGATCGTGTTTCAAGACCCTTACGCATCGTTGAATCCCCGGATGAAAGTCGGAGACATCGTCGGCGAGCCGCTGGTAATTCACAAGATCGGCACCCGACAGGAGCGACGCGATCGCGTAGCTGAGCTGCTCAAGAAAGTCGGCCTGGATCCGGATTATCGCAATCGCTACTCGCATGAGTTTTCAGGTGGTCAGCGACAACGCATCGGCGTGGCTCGGACCCTCGCACTCAATCCCAAACTCATCGTGGCAGATGAACCGGTGTCAGCGCTGGATGTCTCCGTGCAGGCACAGGTGGTCAACCTGTTACAGGATTTGCAGAAGGAATTTGGGCTGGCATACCTTTTCATTTCCCATGGATTGGCGGTGGTTGAGCACATCTCCAATCGGGTTGCCGTAATGTATCTTGGCCGAATTGTAGAGGTGGCGACCGCGGCTGAGCTCTATGCAAACCCGCTGCATCCTTACACGAAGGCCCTGCTCTCGGCGATACCTGTTCCAGATCCCAAACACAAGCGCGAGCGGATTGTGTTGCAGGGCGATGTACCCACTCCGATCAATCCACCATCGGGCTGTCGCTTCCGCACACGGTGTCCAATAGCTATTGAAGAGTGTGCGCAGATTGATCCGGAGTTGCGCGAGGTTTCGACCGGCCATACGGTAGCCTGCATTCGGGTGCCGGGTTGGGCTGAAGCGGCGCGAATAGTTTAGAAGTGCTGAAACCCGAGCTTGAAAACGTTCGTATCAGTCATACTAAGCGGTCTGGTTTTCTTTAAACCTGGACGGAAGCTTTTCTCCCCGTCCTCTATTCACAGGAGGATAAGCATCATGAGCGATCCCGAGATTCAACCCTCACCACAACTTAACCCACAGCCTGAGCCCCCTGGATTTGTGGGGATGTCTACGGTTCAAACTCTGACGAGCATCTTTTTCGAACCTGGCGAGACGTTCAAGGCTTTGCGAACGCGTCCGCGCTTCCTGATTGTCGGCATCGTTACTCTCCTTGTTTTCATGGCCTACTACACGACTTTCGTGTGGCGGGTTGGCTCTGAAACAATTGCCCGAGCGCAGATTGAATCGCGATCAAAAGACGCTACGCCCGAGCAAATTGAACAGGGCCTGGCGATGCAGAATAACCCAATCGTCAAGGCTGTGACTTATGCATCCTTCCCGGTGGTCTTTGCCGTGGTTTTTTCCGCGGGAGCGGGACTGTATCTGCTGGGGGTCATGTTGATGGGAAAGTCGCTTACCTTCAAGCAAGCGCTTTCGGTCTGGGTGTATTCAACCTACCCGACCACGGTGATTTTTGCAGTGGTCAATATTCTGCTTTTGTTTCTGAAATCGCGTGACGACATCGATCCCACAGCAATTAACAACGGACTCGCGCGGGCCAACCCGGCCATGCTGATAGACACCAAGGCGCAACCCGTACTAGGCACTATTCTTGGTTCGGTTGATTTAATTCAGTTTTATGGGTTGTTCCTGGCGGCTGTCGGGTTGAAGACAATGGCTAAGCTCTCGACAGGTTCCGCCTGGGCTATTGTGTTGGGGATTTGGATAGTAGGTTTGATCCTGAAGGTCGCGATGTCGACCATAATGGGCACGGCCTTCTAACCCTGTATGTAGGACAGCATTCCTGCCTGTCTGAGTTTCTTAACGACGTTCGCTAAAAGGACAGACGATAACGTCTGTCCTACTCGTACCGGAGCGATTCAATCGGGTCGAGGCGAGCGGCTTTCCAAGCGGGCCAAATTCCAAAGATCAGCCCAATGCCAACGCTGGCCACCAAGCCGCCAATTGGGGCCCAAATGGGTACGTAGGAAGGAAGCAAAAGGCGCAGCAATAGCGTTAGGAGCCAACCAATCGAGAGACCCACCAGGCCACCGATTCCGGTCAGGGTGGCGGCCTCGATCAAGAACTGCCATAGGATATCGCTTCGCTTGGCGCCGATGGCTTTGCGAACCCCGATTTCTCGAGTTCGTTCGGTGACGGATACCAACATGATATTCATCACGCCGATTCCGCCTACCATTAAGCCCACCGAAGAGATAACCACCATGGCAATCACCAGTCCGGCAGTGATCGAGCGAAAGTTATCCATGATGCTTGCGGCAGTCTCCATTCCGAAATTGTCCTCTGCGGTAAAAGACACTTGCCTTCTAACTCTGAGGAGGTCCCGTATCTGATCTTTGGCTTCATCCATCATTCCCACTCTGGCGACGCCGAGAATGAAAATGTTGTCGGCATTTGGTTTGAGTTTTTTCGCCACGCTGTAAGGAAGATAGATGACGTTGTTCTGATCATCGCTGCCGCCCCCGCCGAGAAACTGCTCCTTCTTCTGCAACACTCCAACCACACGAAACTGGTCAGCGCCTATCTTGATCGTTTGTTCCAGGGGCGAGCCGAAGCGAAAGAAATCGTCAGCGACCTTTGAGCCGATGACGCAAACGTCCTGCTTGGTGTCGTTTTCGGACTGGGTAAAAAACCTTCCCTCCGAGACTATCTGGGTGCCGGCCCGCTCGAATTCCGGCAAGGTGCCCTGCAGTGCCACGCTGGCCGTGGTTTTTCCGCCACCCGAAACCATAAGCTTTTGGCCAAAGAAATTATTCGTGATATCGAGAAACGGAACTGCTATTTCGACTGCCGGCAGATTTGAAAGCGCGAGTGTGTCCTCGTAAGTTAACTCCTTGCGCATTCGCTCTTCGCGCGACATCCTCCCTACGTGAATCCCAGGATTGTACTTGCTGATGAAGATCGAGCGGGTCCCGAATGATTCGACTTCTTTCTGTAAAGCAACGTCGAAACCGCTGATGATCGAGGCGATTAACATCACGGTGATGACCCCGATGACGACGCCAAATACGGTGAGAAACGAACGGAGTTTGTTGGCGAGTAGCGTTGACATCGCCATCCTCAAATTCTCGTAAATGTCGCTCCGCAGAAGTCTCATTGCTTTCAAAGCCCTAATCGTTTGACAGGATTTGCAAGATTAACAAGAAACGGATGAATCTAAGTTTCGAACTGACTGACCTTGATTGGCCCGCCTTGATCCTGCAAATCGTGTTAATCCTGTCTAATTTATCAGTCGGCTCTCAACGCTTCAATCGGATCCAGCCTCGCGGCTTTCCACGCCGGAAACACCCCGGCCATTACCCCAACCGCCATCGAAACACCAACCGCAATCACAACCGCGCCAACCGACAGGAAAGTCGGAAAGAACACCGCGGTGAGCACGCGACCGATTATCCAGGCGATGGTTACGCCAACAGCTCCGCCCATTGCTGAAAGAGTTACGGCCTCAACCAGGAACTGCTTCAGTATATCCATTTGGCGGGCGCCCAGCGATTTTCTGATCCCGATCTCCTTGGTTCGCTCGGTAACGGAGACCAGCATGATGTTCATTATAACAATCGCGCCCACCAGCAGAGCGATACTGGGCACTGCAATGGCAATGATGAAAATCGTACCGAATAAACGGTCGCGTAGTCCGGTGATCGCATCGGGAGTAACGATGCCAAAATTATCTTTCTCATTCGTGCCCAGCTTCCGCCGTACTCGCATCAGGAATCGTGCCTCGTCGACTGCGTCATTAAATTGCTCGTCAGTTTTTGAAGTGGCCACGAAGTAAAGCGAACGATTGCGAAACAAACCGCCAAAGTTGTTCGAGTAAGCCTTGAGCGGCACCAGGATGAAATTGTCCTGCGGGATGCCGAAGACTGTTCCCCTGGCAGTTTCCACACCTATGACCCGGTAGGGAAGTCCGGAAATAGTGATCTCCTGTCCGACTGGATTACCGAGTGGGAAAAGTTTGGTGGCCACGTCGGCGCCAAGATAGGCCACTCGTTGCGCCGCATCATTCTCGGTTTCGACGATAAACCGTCCGTCGGCGATGTCGCGGTTCTCGATGTCGGCGATGGCCGGGGTCGCGCCCGAGACAAAAATGTCCTCCAGAATCTGGTCGCCCCGCTTAACGATGGACGGTGTGCCCCGAGCTCGGGCTCCGATTCTCCCAATCAGCGTGGCTCTTTCTTTGAGGTATTCAAAGTCTTCAAGCGTGAGATCTTTGTTTCGGCGTTGGGCGGCGGCAATGGTGTCAGTGTCTTTAAAGTCTTCCAGCGGATTGAACCGTTGAACCGTAAAAGACTTAGCCCCGATGCCGGCGATCTTCTCGTCAACATAGGTGTTGAAGCCCTGAATCAGGGAGTAAACCACGACGACCGCCATGACCCCGATGATCATGCCAAGGAGGGTCAGGGCCGAGCGCAGTTTGTGTGCCCAAATCGCCGCGATGGCGAGTTTTAGTGTCTCAATGAATTTCAAAGCTTACCTAGTACGGTTCAGTCATGGGTTGGGTTTCACAGTAGCCGATGGTGCCACGCTTGCGGCTCCGCCGCCATCCGTTCGGTAAGGCTGTGCCTTACCGACAAGTCCTGTTTCTTCTTTTGAGGCTGCGCCTCCGCCTATCGGAGGCATAGCCTCAGAATACAAAATTCAATCACCGGTAAGGCCGAGCCTTACCGCACGGAAGGCGGCAGAGCCGCAAAGCACCGGGGCTGCAAGGCGCATATATGTTTGACGCTACTCGTCCAGTTCTCTCATGATCTCGCGTATGCGGAACCTATTCCCAGCGCAGGGCTTCAATAGGATCCAGCCTGGCGGCTTTCCAGGCGGGCCATAAACCGAAGACAATTCCCACGGCCGCTGAGATACCGACCCCCACTGCAATTGCCCACAAAGGCACGAAAGCCGGCAACGGTGAATATCTATTGACCATGAACGAAAGGAGTTCTCCAATGCCAAGTCCCGCCAAGCCCCCAATTCCCGTCAATACCACGGCCTCAATCAGGAATTGCGCCAGAATATTGGCGCGAGTCGCGCCCACCGCTTTCCGGACACCGATCTCTTTCGTGCGCTCGGTCACCGATACCAGCATGATATTCATCACCCCAATGCCGCCAATCATCAAAGCCACGAAAGATACAGCCGTGAGTACCAGCGCCGTTGCGCCGGTAAGTTGGTTGTAGATATCCATCAGGGCGTCCTGTGATGATATACCAAAGGAGTTCGGCTGACCGAATTTGTCCTGCCGCCGACGGCGCAGAATGTCCGTCATCTCGTCTATTGCTGACTTCACGTAAGCCCTGGATCGCGGCCGCACAATGATTACAAAAACCACTTCCGGGAAAGGCGGGTCGGGATAGTATTTATCAAACGTGGTGATAGGAACGAAAATCGAATTGTCTCGCGATTGCCCGAGGAAGTTTCCCAGTGGTTCCATCACGCCGACAACGCGAAACGGCCGGCCATTTATTTTTACTTCCTTGTCGAGAGGTTCCTCGTAGGGAAACAGGGCGCGCACCAGGTCCTGGCCCAGGACGCAGACATTGGATCGCTCGCGCAAATCTTCATCGACGATAAAGCGCCCACTGCTGACGTAGCTGGATTGCGTGAACTCGTAATACGGCGTGACTCCGATGAGGATCGGCGTGTCTGACTGTTTATCGCTGTAGCGGACAGTCTCGGCAATCTTGCGGTGGATGGGCGACACGCTGAGGACGGAAGGCGCCTCTTGTCGAATCGCTTCCGCATCTTCGAGCGTGAGATCTTTGCGGTGCAATTCCTCCGAGTCAGGCCGATGCCCGAAACTGGGGTCAAATTTCGTTGCCCAGATGGCGTTAGACCCCAAAGCCTCAATCTGTTCGGCAAATGCCTTATTCAACCCCTGGATGATCGACACCATGAAGATCACCGTGACCACGCCTACCGTCACTCCAAGGATCGTCAACGCAGATCGCAGCTTATTCGCGCGCAGCGTATCGATAGCCATTAAGGCAGACTCTTTGGCGTCAGCGAATCTCATAGTTGGTAAATAGTGAATGGTGAATGGTGAATGGTGTTCTTAACGAACGCGAACAATGTACTCGGGTCGAATGTCGTAGCGAGGTCGATTTGGACCGACGCGCAACTGGTTAAGGACGGAAACGGGATGCTTGGCCGAGTCTCAGTGATTTGCAGAAAGACAGTACTTACCATTTACTATTTACCATTCACCATTTACTCCGATCTCAACGCCTCAATCGGATCGAGCTTCGAAGCGCGCCACGCGGGCCAGAGCCCGCTAACAACGCCCACGACCGATGAAACGGCCACGCCCAATACCGCAGACGCGGCGCTGATTAGCAACGGGAATCCCATCACCAGAGCCAGCGCATAGGCGAGTCCGAAGCCAGTCAGCACTCCTATCGCTCCGCCCAGAGCAGTCACCGTTATGGCTTCGATCAAAAACTGCGTCAAAATGTCTTTCCGCCGCGCGCCGACGGCTTTCCTAATCCCAATCTCCTTGGTTCTCTCAGTGACCGAAACCAGCATGATGTTCATGACCACGATGCCGCCTACCACCAGAGAAATTGCCGCCACGCCGATGGTGACCAGATAGATGTTGGAAGTAGCTTTGCCGTAAAGATCCAAAAAGACATCCTGCGTCTCGAGCGTGAAGCCGTCGTCGGGATCGGCGAAGCCCTTAGTGCGCCGGTTGCGCATGATAGTGCGGACCTGATCCTGAGTTTCTTCCAACTCCGCGGACGAGCGTGTTTTGACAAAAACTACCACTGAGCCGCGCCCGCCAAAGATTTTTTGATAAGTGGAATAAGGAACATAGACCAGATTGTCACGAGAGAAACCGAAGATCTTTCCGAGTGGCTGCAAGACACCAATAATCAGAAAAGGCCGGCCGGCGACATGAATCTGTTGACCCACTAACCTGTCTGGCGAGGCTCCCTGAAACAGATTCTGAGCAATGTCGGCACCGACAACACAAATCTCGCGCGCACTTTCACCCTCACTTTCGTTCCAGGTTCGACCGGCATCGATGGTAACGGCGTCAATATCAAACATCGCAGTCGGACTGACGCCTCGAATGAACACACCCTCCGACTTTTGGTCCAGATGTTTTACAATTTCGGGTCTGCTGGCGGCCACACCGGTCTGGTAGCACGAACTGCACGTGCGGAAAATCACTTCAGCGTCTTCTCGCGTCACATCTTTTCGTTTGCTGAATTTGATGAAGTCTTCGCGTGAGGTAATCACCCGCGGCTGCTTAGAGATGGTGAAGACGGTGGAGCCCTGTGAAGAGAAGGTTTGGGCCACCGTTTGATCAAGACCCTTGATAATTGTGACTACCGAAATGACCGCCGAGACGCCCACGACGATCCCCATCAGCGTCAGGGCCGTGCGCAACTTATTAGTGCGCAAACTGCCAATGGCTACGAGAAACCCTTCCCAAAACGCGGTCAAACGAAGCAGAGACGATCTTCTAAGGGTGATCGCAGGCACCGTCTTTCTTGATACTGGGTGGTCGAAAGCTCTTATTTCTCCATGAGATTCCCTGGGAGGTATCTCGTGGATATCGTCGCTGGCTGCGTGGGGGTCTTCATCGGGGGTCATCGCTGGAAGAGAAGAAACCCGGGGATCCGGCGTGGTAGCTATCTAATCTTTTCGTCTTTTTCAATTAGTCCGTCGCGAATTGAGATTACCCGATGCGCACGGGCGGCAATGTCGGGTTCATGGGTCACCACGATGATTGTATTTCCTTCGCCGTGCAGGCGCTCGAATAGATCCATGATCTCCGCGCTGGTGTGTGAATCCAGGGCGCCCGTAGGTTCGTCGGCGAGGAGGATTGAAGGATGATTCACCAGGGCCCGAGCAATGGCGACGCGCTGCCGCTGTCCGCCGGAGAGTTCATTTGGACGATGCGTCATGCGATCGGCAAGGTCAACGGCCGTCAAAGCCTGTTTGGCCATTTCGTGGCGCTGCGAAGATCCGACTCCACCATAGATCAAGGGAAGTTCTACGTTGTGAAGCGCGGTGGCTCGGGCCAGAAGATTAAAGGTCTGGAAGACAAAGCCGACCTCCTGATTTCGAATCCGCGCTAACTCGTCGTCGTCCATCTCGGAAACGTTCTTCGCGTTCAGCCAATACTCGCCCTTGCTCGGCGTGTCGAGACAGCCAATCAGGTTCATCAACGTGGACTTGCCAGATCCAGACGGGCCGATGATCGCAATGTACTCACCCTTCGGAATGTCGAAGGAGACCCCATGAAGCGCATGCACTTCTTCGGAACCCATCTGGTAGGTTTTCCAGATCTCTCGCATGGAAATGAGAGACAGAGGATTATGCCCGGTACCAGTGGCGCCCAGTTTCGGGATTGTGGCTGAAACTGGCGGAGACACGAGTGTAGCGTCGCTCATTAGCTGCCCCCGTTTGCGTTTTCATTGCCGCCTGGTTTGCGAACCTGGCGCTTCACGGCCATTCCGTCTTTCAGGGTCTTCAAAACGCGGCTGGGACCTCGAACAATTTCCATGTCCTTTTGAACACCACTAGTGATCTCAATGTCGGCTTCGCCGGTGATGCCGGTGGTTACTTCGATGAACCTCACCTTGTTTCCTTCAAGCAGGTAGACGCCCTTTACGCTCTTCGGCTTTTCACCTGATTGTGGTGTCGGCGTAGAGCCGGCTACGGTGGCGGCCGGAGAAGCGGCAGGAGTTGGCGCCTTCTCGACAATTGCTTCGAGGGGCACGGCGATCACATTGGTTTTAGTCTTCGTGGTAATGGTTGCAGTCGCGCTCATTCCCGGCCGTAGGCCGTTGCGAACTTCATCAGTCATATCGCGCAGCTCTACCGTCACTTTGAACTCCTTCGCTTCCTGTACGTTCACGCGATTGGAGAGACCGCCTTGCGTGTCTGACTTGGAAACGGCCAGCGGATTTTTTTGGGTTACGACCGCAACAATCTCTTTTTCGCCCAACGCGTCTACCTTCACCTTCACCTGCTGACCGACTTCGACGTTGGAAATCTCGGTCTCGTCAACGTTGACTTCTACGTTGATGGTCGACATATCTGCGATCGTCATCAGCGGCGTCGAGGACAGCTGGGACACGGCGTACTCACCGACGCGGGTGGGTATATCAGCAATAACGCCAGTGAGTGGTGAAAGCTGGGTAGCCTTTGAGCGCTGGCTCGTTTGCCCGCGCAGCAAAGCTGACTGTTGATTTGCGCGCATCTCGGACGATTTAATGCTGGTTTTCGCTTCCGTTACCGATACCTTTTGCAGGTTATATCTTTCCTGGGACTCCTTAACTGCAATTCTTTGAGTTTCCAGATTCGCCCTGGCGGTCTGCAGCGCAATCTTGGCTTGATCGAAACGATCGCGGGCGGCGTCATATTCGGACCTAGAAGCAACTCCGGCCTCGATTAGATCGGCATTACGCTTTAGTTCACGCTGGGCCACATTCAAGTCCACCTGAGCGCGATCGACTGAAGTCTGCAAAGCGACTAATTGCTGGCGTGCCGAAGCCACGGACGACTCGGCGACCACCAGGCTCTGCTGCGCCGACGTAACCGCATTGCGCGCATTCTGAATATCGTTTAGCGCGCCCTGGGCTGCTGCCCATTGTGCTTCCTGGCTTGACTGCAGCTGAGTGGGGTCGACGCGTACGAGCGGCGTGCCCTGCTTTACCTGATCGCCGGCATTGACGTAGATTTCCTCGATGCGCCCGGGGACTTCGCTCGTCAGCTTGATATAACGAACGGGTCTTACCTCGCCGGAGGCGGTCACTGTCTGCCGCAGCTCGGGTTTCACTTCCAACTTGATTGTCGTGACTTCAGCTTCTTCTTTGCGGCTGGCCAGGACGCTGACGATAACAATTATCCCCAACACTGCCACAGCTGAGGCAGCGATAATAATCTTCTTCTTTCGAGTTAGAGCCATAACTAGTTCCTTCGCTCAGTCTGGTTAAGTTCTTCTGGTTGTTAACGAAACGATAATTTTTGCACAAAAAACAGGCGGATGTCGAAACCCCGTTTGATTCGCCTAACTCTTACGTCAAGAAACACTAAACAGTTTCAAATAAGGCTGGGGCGGGCAGCGGGAAGTAGGCAGTAAGCAGAAGGCAGAAGGCACAAGGCAAAAAGCACAAGGCAAAAGAGGGACGCTACCGCAGATGTTCTTCGTGGGTGTTGATTTCCGGCTTTCTGCCTTCTGCTTACTGCCTGTTGCTTAGTGCTCCCTGCTTCTGAATTGGCGAGTCGAATCGTTTCGCGCTAGAATGACCCGCCGTTCCAGAACTCAGTTCCTGCGTATGAATTGAGAAGTTATCGCGGATTGAACCCGAGTCGCAAACCCCCGAAAAACGATGATTACCTGTGACAGGTGCAAAAACGAAAACCTCGATGGTGCGCAGTATTGCGATGATTGCGGCGCCCCGCTGCGGCCCAATGCGGGATCTCGGTCTGAGAAAGACGCTACCGAAGGAAACTTTTTCAAGGCTGACGGGAATGGACATAACGGCTATCATTCGCCCGCGGCCGTTCCGCAACCTGAATTAGCCTCAGGCGGGGCTGCTGCTGCTTTGAATCTCTCGTCCTCAGGGGGGTCCAAAGAAAAATCCCACGCAAAGCTGGTCATCGAGCGCGGCAAATCTGTCGGTAAGCAATTCATGCTGACTGCCGAAGAATCTCAGATTGGTCGTTGGGATGCCGACGGCGGAGTTTTCCCCGACGTTGACCTGGATTCGGACGACCCGGAAGCGAAGGTTTCCCGGCGTCACGCTCGCATCACGATGGTGGAAGGAAAACACTTCGTCGAGGATTTAGGATCCACCAACGGCACGTTTGTTAACCGGGGAAAACGACTTTCACCGGGTACGCGCCAGCCGCTAAACGACGGCGACGAGATTATTGTCGGAAAGACCTTCTTACGCTTCAGAGTGGTTAAGTAGAACGCACTACTGCCTGTCCGGCTGGTCGGGGCAGACAGGCAGATGACATAAAGACAGAAATAGATAGGATACGGGGACGGGCGGACAGACAGGAATGTTTGTCCTACTGAAATCAAATGGCTGAGTGTGTCGAATGCGGTAAGCCTGTAGTGACAGGCGAAATGTTCTGCAGTAATTGTGGGACCAAGCACCCGTCTGTTTCTGACGAGGCGCATGACACTCAGCAACCGGCGGCGGCGCAGCTGGCGCCGAGCGAGAGCACCGGCGCACCCGCGTTCTCACCTGACTCGCCGGCGGCCGAACCTGCGGAGTTAGCAGACGAATTGGCAGAATCGAGCGACGACCAGTTCTTAGCGGGAGAGTCGCTGGGCGGTTCTTTCACCGGCGACGTGAGCGTGCAAGCCCCAGTCAGGCACACAATCAAGAAGGGTAATACCGGGGGGCATCATCAATCGGCGGTCAAGCAACTGGATCCCGGCAATGTCTTAAACGTTCGTTACGAGATTGTGCGTCGGATCGGCGGCGGTGGCATGGGGGCGGTATATCTGGCCAAGGACAGGAATCTGGGTGACGCCCCGCGAGCTGTGAAGGAAATGATCGAAGCTCACCTCGATCCGGCCCTGCATGAGAAAGCTATCGGTGATTTCAAACGAGAATCCCTGTTGCTTACGTCGCTCGAACACCCATGCATTCCTACCATCTACGATTATTTTTACGATGAGTCGCTCGGCCGCTTTTACCTGGTGATGAAATTTATCTCGGGAGGCGACCTTGCCTCGCGATTGCGGAATGCCCCGGGCGGAAGAATCGACGAGAAGACAGTCGCTGATTGGGGTATGCAAACTGCAGACGTTTTGGAATATCTCCACAGTCGCCCCCAGCCAATTATCTACCGCGATCTCAAGCCCGCAAATTTGATGATCGATGGCAACACTGGGCGGATCATGGTAATTGACTTTGGCATTGCCCGCTGGGTGAAACAAGAGGAGAAGGGCGTCACCGCGGTCGGCACCATGGGCTACGCTCCCCCGGAGCTTTTCGGCGGACGAGTTGAACCGCGTTCCGATGTTTATAGTCTCGGCGCGACGATGTTTCACCTGCTTACAGGTTCAGATCCGCAGGACAACCCGCTCTTGATTTTCGACTTCGCAAAAAACCCGCGGCCTCGCCAGATAGCCCCGTCAATCTCGACTGAGATGGAACAGATCCTGATGAGGTCGGTTGAATACAAGCCTGAGGATCGGTTTGCTTCCGCCGGGGCAATGAGAGATGCGCTAGTCAGTCATCTTGAGAAGCTAATGACCGGGCAGGTCAATTACGGGATCCCGGCTACGCAAATTGGCAACGAGACCGTGCAGGTGCAAACAGTTTACTGTGGCTTTTGCGGCGGCAGGATCGCGGCTGACGACATTTTCTGCGCCCATTGCGGCGCAAAACAACCAACGGCTGGAGCAGGATCGAGCGCCACGTTGCGGGCTGCGCGGCCCACCGCTAAATTGGTGGTCGCCGGCACCACCGAACTGGATGCCTCCTTTGTACTGCAGAAAGACAACAACTTGTTAGGCCGCACCGATCCCCATTCAAATGTCTTTCCCGAGATCGACCTTTCTCGATTCGATCTGGAAACCAAAGTCTCTCGGCGTCATGCGAGAATTTGGCGCGAGGGCGATACTTTTTTGGTTGAGGATCTGGGGTCGGTTAATGGAACTGTGATCAACGACTCGATCAGACTGGCCCCGCGCCAGCCGCGAGTGCTGGATAGCGGCGACAAGCTGCGCCTGGGCGAGACAACACTTCATTTTCTGTTAGGGTGACTGGTCAAGGGCGGAAACAGATTTCATCCGTCGGCTACAAGGAAGGAGATTTTCCATTTATGGAAAATCAATCGCGTGAGGAAGTCGCAACTGAGTGAATACCCGCGACCGTTGACCACTAGCCGCTAACAAACAACAAATGACAGCTAGAGTAGCCACAGTACCACCCCGAGCCAACATTAAGTCGCGACCGGTTACCCAGAATCTTGCGAGGCTGCGCGGTCCATTCTCTTTGAGATGTGGGGCAATCCTGATTGACTACATCATTCTGGTGGCCATCGTAGCTTGCAGCACGCTGATTAGCCGATTGTTGGGCGGCGGCGCCCGTTCGGCAGGGAACTCTTTCGAAACGATTGGAATTGTGCTGGCGATTGCGGTAGCGATCCTGGACCTGGGGATTCTTCCGGGGTTGACTGGATTGACCGCCGGAAAGTGGGCCACCGGCCTGCGAATCCGGCGCACCAACGGAAGAGGGATCGGAATCGGTCGTGCGTTTCTCCGTCATTTCGTCGGCTACCCCGTTTCGTTTCTTACTCTTGGCCTCGGGTTCTTGATCGCTTCGTTCACGGCCAGCGGCCGCGGCTTTCACGATATAATTGCCGACACCATTGTTGTCAGGGAAGTGCCAGGTAGTGGCTCGTGGCGATGAAGTCAGAAGTCAGAAATCAGAAGTAATCAGAAGTCAGAAGTCGTGACCCAGTACTCAGGACTCAGGACTTAGAACTCAAATCTCAGAACTTTAGAGTGAAACCTAGAACACAAGTGACATGCCGGAGCTAATCGTTAAATACCCCGACCGCGCACCCGATCGTTTTCCGCTCGGACGACTGCGCATTACCCTGGGGCGTTCCGCCCGCAACGATCTCTGCATTCCCGATCCCTTCGCATCGCGAGTGCATGCCGAGGTGCGTCGTGAAGGCGAAGAGTACTTCCTCCAGGATCTCGGTTCCGCCAACGGCACTCTCTACAACGGCGGCTCGGTTGAAGGCACGGTGCCTCTGACCTCCGGCGGACGAATTCAGATCGGTGAAACTGAAATCGTTTTCGACGATGGTACCTACCACTCCAGCATGGGTGCCACGATGATTACGGATAACTCGTCTCACTCATTGCCAGAAGCAACTATCGCCCTCGCCTCTGGCGACCGCACTACGTCCGGTTTACTTGAGGCCATTGAAGGCGCTCGCACTAAGCCCGAGAAAACGGTTGCTCAGCGGGTTGAGCGGGAGGGTGATCTCCTGGCGCTGATCAGTAAGGTAGGGATCACTCTTTTGGCGTCATCGAATCTGGATGAAACTCTGGAGCAGATCGTCTCGCTCGTGTTCGAGGCGGTTCCTGCCGATCGCTGCCTGCTCATGATGCGCAACGAGGGCAGCGAAGACATGAGAGTGGCGGTTGCCCGGCTGCGCAACCGCGTCGGTGAAGTGGGAGAAATCCGCGTCAGCCGTAACGTGATGGACGAAGTCGTGATACGTGGAAAATCGGTGTTGACCTCAGACGCGCAGCACGATCCCAGATTTGCGAGCGGCACCATGGTTTTGCAGGGGGTTAGGTCTGTTCTGGCCGTGCCCCTCGGTGTGTCGGAGAAAGTCTTCGGCATTATCTACGCCGATTCGCCAATCGCCGAAGGAAGATTCACCGAAGACCATCTCAAGGTTTTAACTACGCTGGCGTCGGTGGCCGCTATTCGGGTGGAGAACGCTCGGCTGACAGAATCGCGTTTTCAACAGGAGCGATTGGAGCGAGAACTGCAGCTGGCGATGGAAATTCAGCAGCGCTTTCAGCCCACAGGTTCTCCACAAATACCTGGATATGAATTCCAGGGTATCAGCTTCCCCTGCTATGAAATTGGCGGAGACTACTACGACTTCATTCAACGTGACGATGGCCGCCTGGTGATTGCCCTCGGAGACGTGTCAGGCAAGGGGACTGCGGCAGCGCTGCTGATGTCGTCTCTGCATGCCGCTATTCACGCTCAGACCGGATCACACGACACTATCGTGGAAACCATCTCGGCGGTTAATCGATACCTGGCCGATAACATTCCCCCGAATCGGTTCGTAACCCTCTTTTATGCCGAGCTTGATCCCGAGACGGGCGCGCTTTCTTTCCTCAACGCTGGTCACAATCCACCGCTTATTGTTCATGCGGCGGGAACTGTCGAGCAACTTGCTTCCGGCGGATTGCCTTTAGGCATTAGAGCAAATGCAGAGTACCGGGAAGGCCGTACCCAGTTGCAACTGGGCGATGTGCTGGTGATCTATTCTGACGGGGTGACTGAAGCGGCGAGTCCTACTGGAGAAGAGTTTGGTCCCACCCGGCTTTATGAGGTGGTTTCGCGAAACGTCGATGCCTCGGCAGCCGGTATTCGCGATCGCATCGAATCCGCGCTAACGAAATTTTCCCAGGGGACTAAAGCGGGCGACGACATCACTCTGGTGATCGTCAAACGTCAGGCTGAGGCCAGACAACTCGCAGCCAGTGGTCCTCGGTAGAGTTTGTTACCCCAGATACCTGTTTAGAAAGAGCACCTGTGCTCCCCGGTCCGCCGCGGGCAGACAAATCTGCCCTCTAAACGAATGTTTGAAAAAGACCGCGCTACTAAGAACTCCTTGCCTTCCCACTCATTAATCCGCTCACCAGATGTAACAGCGTACCGAGCGCAACCGCGAATATGCCTAGCGGCGCCACGCTCGTTTGCTCAGGTCCCCAGTGGGGCTCGAAAAAGAAACCTGCTAACAACAAGCCTGGCGACAACCCGATCAGGATAGAGCCGACAGTCTGCAAGACTCTTCGCCGGCCGTGTGGCCGCGGAGCCAGATAGAGTCCCAAGCTGAGATTGATAAGACCGGAGAGCAAAAGGTAGATGTGCCGGCTCCGGTAGAGCATGCGCATTCCATCCGGCAACATCCGATTGTGCACGTATTCCATGTACTGTCCGGTGAGTAGAAAAACAATCACGACCACCAGGCCAAGTATCAAATGAAATCGTTTCATTACGAACTTAGTCGCTTGCTTTGCCGGTCAGCAAGGCATCGGAGGAAAGCGTCTGTGGCCCGGCGTCATTACACATTGCATAAGACGCTCCCGGATACATGGCCACCCCGGCAGACTCTCCTTTAGCGTTAATGATGTAAAAGTTGATGCCAAAGTTAGGAGTGCCTTTGCTGTTGAGGAGTCGCTTCTCAACAGTGTTTGCTTTGATTCGCTTGAGGGCTTCCATGCCGGCGTCTTTCGGATGTTTGCCGCGTCGCATCTCCTCGACAATCAAGAATGAGCAGAGGTTATAAAGATTCGCCTCGCCCCGGCCGGTCGATCCAGCGGCACCAACAGCCCCGTCAACATATAGTCCCGCGCCCAGTATCGGCGAGTCGCCAACTCGGCCGGGTATCTTCCAGGCCAAGCCGCTGGTGGTTGTCACGCCGCAGATTTCGCCTTTGGAGTTGATGCCGTTGCAGTTGATGGTCCCATGGAAATTCTCCTCCCTGAGTAAACCCAGCGCCAGCATCTCCAGGGCCGCCCGATGTCCAGCGTCGGCGCGCTTCTTCGGATCGAGGTAATGCTCCGGATCGATCCGGCGCTTCCATTCCAACCATTGCTTGCGCGAGTTGTCAGTGTTCAGATCATCTTCAATCTTGAAACCCATGTTGCGCGCAAAAGTTTGGGCCCCCTTACCGACTACGAGGTGGTGATCGGTGTAATCCAAAACTGCCTGAGCCACCAACGATGGGGTGCGCACGCCTTCAAGACTCGCTACTGCTCCCGCCCGCTTCTTTGGACCATGCATGCAGGATGAATCCAGCTGGACGATACCGTCAGCATTTGGCAAGCCGCCATACCCGACGCTATCGTCAAGGGGATCAAGCTCCACGATGTTGACACCCGCGATTACCGCATCCAGAACGTCTGAGCCCCCAGTCATCATCGTGAAGGCTTTCTGGACCGCGGTCATGTCTCCGCCATTTTTGTAACGATTGCCATTGGCGGATGCAATGACAATTGGCTTGATGCCGTTCTGCACCAGAATGTTTGGAAACTGGAGCACGGATGATTTCGTGCCCGCCAGGGTGAGCCCGGCGACGGCGCTGTTGCGCATGAAGTCCCGGCGTTTGATGTTTTTAGTCATGAGTCTCCTCGGTGCTGCAAGTCTCGCTCGCTCTTACCCGCTGAGCTTGTCTCTAAGCTTGGTTCTGCGGCTGGGCCGCCTTCCGTGCGGTGAGGCTCTCTGCCTCAGCGGCACCTCTATTTATTTTGAGGCTATGCCTCCGTGCGACATCAGAGGCGCAGCCTCGAAGAATGAAACCGCGATCGGAAAGGCCGAGCCTTTCCGCCCGGAAGGCGGCAGAGCCGCAAAGGCTATCACCGCGCCGCACCTCGGCTAACTCTCTGTTTTACTACCGACCAAAAAACTTGACTCATTCACTTCAAGTTTACCAGACAAGTAATCTAGAGCGTTCCGAGACTCTCCTTTATCCGCTCCGCCGTTTTTGGCCCAATGCCACCAACCAGTTCAAGCCCTCCTCCGGCGACAAAGTTCTTTAGCTCATCTCGCGAGGACACTTTGAATTTCTGATGAAGCAGGGCGGCGGTCTTTGGACCGATGCCGGGAACCTCCAGCAGATCGACCACACTCTCCGGAGTCTCGGCGATGAGTCGTTCCCAGACGTCGAAGGTGCCGCGGTCGAGAAGTTCTATTACCTTGCCGGCGATAGCCTTGCCAACTCCAGGAATTCCCTGCAAGCCGGCAATACCTTCCTCGGCGGCAATCTGGCCGAGCGGCGTGGGCCAAGTCTCGATAGCCTCGGCGGCATTTCGGTATGAGCGCAGCCGGAAGGGATCGTCGCCGCGAATTTCCATTAGCGCCGCCAGCCGGTAAAACCTTCGTGCAATAGACGTGTTGTCCACACTCGTTCCTGGTTGCTGAAAGCAGCTGGAAGAAAAATTGTCAGCGGAGTGCTTATTCTAACCCCTTGTGTCCCGGCTTGTTAAGCGTTGGGATTTTGTTGGCGTGCTCCGTTAGTGTTTTCCTGAGAAGAAAGACCGTTTGCCTGGCGAGCTAACGCGAGGCAATAAGGTCAGTACCACCTTGCGGGTAGAGCGTGTGTGATAACTGTGGGTTCGTAGCGCCAAAGGCGCGAAATGTGACAGCCTGGGCCATCGGCCCAGGTAGACTCGCATAAAGATTCCCAGCGCTGAAGGCGCGAAATGAGGGTGGACTTAGTAGAATCCCGAGGATTTTCAGTGGAGACTTGTTATTTCGCGCCTTCAGCGCTTCCGGATTGTTATGACCTTACCCAGGGCGTTGCCCTGGGCTGTCACATTCCGCGCCCTTGGCGCTGAGAACCAGGAGTTTTCCCACATAGTCTCTACCGTGAGATGGAACTGACCTGATTACTCGTAAGTAACAGTTAGGCCACGATCATGGTTCCGGTGCCGCTGTCGGTAAAAATTTCCGTGAGCAGGGCGTTGCGCGTGGTGCCGCTGAGAATGTGGGCGCTGTGAACGCCGCCTCGAAGCAGCGCCATAATGCTTTGCAGCTTGGGGATCATTCCACCGCTGGCCGTACCATCATTTATCATCGCTTGCGCTTCATCGACTGTCAGTCGGGATAGCTTAGTGTCTGGGTCACCCGCCTTAAGATAAATCCCATCAACATCCGAGAGCAGTATGAGCTTTTCCGCTTTCAACTGCGCGGCAATTTCGGACGCGATCGTGTCGGCGTTGATATTAAAGACCGTGCCCTCCGCGTCGGCTCCGAGCGAGGAGATGACGGGTAGGTAACCGTGGTCAAGCAAGACGGTGAGTAGGCGTGAGTTGATCTCTACCACATCGCCTACATTGCCAAAGTCTACTTCAGAGTGTTCGCCGGTTTCCCGATTCAGTATTTGTTTGGGAGGTCGCCGTTCCGCATGCACGATGTTGCCGTCAACCCCGGAAAGGCCAACTGCCTCAATCGCGCGGTTCCGCAGGGCCGCGAGAATGTCGATATTGATTTTTCCCGCGAAGATCATTTTGGCCATTTCCAAAGTGGCATCGTCAGTTACGCGCCGACCTTCGATGATGGTTTGCTCGATTCCCATCCGCGAGGCCAGTTCGCTTAACTGTTTGCCGCCTCCGTGGATTACACAAATGCGTATGCCTACCTGGTGGAGCAAAGCCAGCTCTTCCGCCAGCGAACTTAGATTAGCGTGATCCTCCGTGGCCTTTCCGGAAAGTTTGACCACGAACGTCTGGCCCTGAAAGCGCTGGATGTAAGGGAGCGCCTCGCGCAAGAGATCGAGACGTAATTGATCGCCGACTAGATTGGTGTTGGTCATGGTTTTTTCTAGTGATGCGTGATGAGTGATGAGTGATGAGTGATGAGTGATGAGTGATGAGTGATGAGTTGGAACCAGATGCCTCTCTTACTCAGGACTCAGGACTCAGCACTCAGGACTCAGCACTCAGGACTCATCACTAAAACTCATCACTCATCACTCATCACTTTGCTCAAGATAGCTTTCTGCATATGCAGGCGGTTTTCCGCCTCGTCAATTACCGCTGATTGCGGCGAATCGATGACTGCATCAGTCACGATTACATTCCTTCGCACGGGCAGACAGTGCATAAAGATTGCGCCCTGCGTTCGCGCCATCTTCGGTTCATCTACAATCCACTTCTCGCGATACTCGGCGCGCGCCTCTATGTCTTTCTCCGGCGCGCCATAGAACTGTTTTGAGCCCCAGCTCTTCGCGTAAATCACCTCAGCCCCATCAAAGGCAGCATCGATATCATGGGTTACTTCCAACCTACCTCCTGCTTCTGACGCATCTGCTCGCATTGTTTCTATCAACGCATCATCGAGTTCATAACCTTTGGGATGGGCAATTACGAGTTCATGGCCCATCTGCGCCGCCGCCAAGGCAAAGCTGTTCGGCACCGCCATCGGCAGGGCCTTCGGATGCCATGCCCAGGTGAGCACCACGCGCTTGCGGCCGCCGCCGATCTGTTCGCGGATCGTCATCATGTCTGCCATCGCCTGACACGGATGGTGCATTGCCGATTCGAGATTCACAATGGGTACCTCGGAATACTTTGCAAACGCATTGAGCACCGGATCAGTTCGCTCTTCTTCCCAATCTTTGAGCTGCGCAAAAGTGCGGACGCCGATGGCGGCGCAATAGCGACCAAGGACCCGCACAAACTCGGCCACATGCTCGGTCTTGTCTCCATCCATCACGACACCGTCGCGATGCTCAAGCGTCCAACTTGTTCCGCCCGGTTCGAGCACAACTGCATTACCGCCGAGCTCATAAATTCCGACTTGCATTGAGGCTCGCGTGCGCAGGCTGGGGTTAAAAAAGACCAGCGCGACTGACTTGCCGGCCAGTTGGTTCGATTGGCCACGCTGGCGCTTGAAGCGTAATCCAGAGTCGATCAGAGCTTCTAACTCTTCGCGCGAAAGCTGTTCCGTTGTTAGAAAGTTTCTCATTTGCAGGTTCGAATAATTCAAACTCTCAAGCTGCTGAATGCCTTTGCGGATCTTTGCGAGTCTTCGCGTTCTTTGCGGTCTCGTTTTCTGGATCGAATAGAAATTAACCGCCAAGAAACGCTAAGGATTCGCAAAGATCCGCAAAGAAAAACTAAGCCGAAGCTAAGTCGTCTTTTGCCGTAAGAATAATGGCTTCGCCAAACCAAATAAACTAATCAATAGCCAGAAGGCCTCCATCAGGAATGCCGAGAGGTTAAAATGGAACGTCAGCGAGATGATTACCAACACGGCTCCGAGGGCGTTCAATAATAAATAGCTCACCGCCGAACTGGACAGTTTCTCCAGCTGCAAAAGCAAATAAGCAATCACCATCAGCAATACTCCAACATTGCCGACCAGGTCAAACCAGTAGTAATCCAAGACCACGTACCTCCAGTCTATTATGACGCGTACTCAATATCGGGCTCCATCCCGTCTCTCTCCGAGGATGTGATAGTCGCGGGCATCAATCGCCGCTTGCACCCTGGCACGGTCCAGGTAAAGAGATTGACGCCGCAAGTTGGCAACAGCCAAACCCAAATTGAAAACTATTCCGGCGACTAAAAACACGGTCGCGAATTTGCGGCCTCCGGGACGTCTCAAATAATCGGCCCAACAATAGATACTGTAGAGCATTACGACCGGGAAGGTCGCGTAAAGCGTATGTGAGTAAGGTGCCCTGAAAGAGAACAGGAAGCTGACGTAGAGCAGCAGCAACACGAAAAGAGTCAGGTATTTGACCGGCCGCCAGTCCGCCTGATTGGTCTTCTTCCTAAACCAAAGAACCAAAAGCGCGATTGGTTGCAGTAAGCCGACTACGCCGAGAAAGACGGCAAAGGGTATCAGCCAGGGATTGGTCTTCAGGAGGGCGAGGCGCGATCCGGTGTCGCGTCCAATAAAGCGTGGCAGCTCAAAACTGGCCAGCGATAGAAAACGACCGAGGATGCTTTCCGGAAGGTTCCAATAGCTACGCAGGTTGCTCCAGTTTAGATGGACCGCATCAGACGTGCTGCCCATCCCGGTAGCGAATCCATACTTCACATAAGTCGGAATCAAAAAGCTCCCGGCGATAATAGCGCCAAACGCAAACCATCCAAGCAAAGGGAGACTAGACCGGTCACGTGATTGGTATTGGAAATAGAAAGAGGCCAGCAGGAATGGGATGAGTATCACCCATGACAAGTGGAATTGCATCACCCACAAGAGTGCGAATCCCATCATGAAGTTAGCCCAGTGAGGCCGGATTACGCCCTTACTAAGAGCAGGATAGGTTTCAATTGCGCCGACAAAAAATAATATCGCGCCCACCAGCACATAAGAGGGGTTGAAAATATGAGTGGAAAGATTCAACGTCCAGGGCGCGGTGAGTAACCACGTCCAAACAAACCAGGCCGGCACCTCGGGGAGACGTCTGGTGACGTACCAGGCAAAGAAGCAAAGAGCTGCAAACGAGATCAGGTTCAGAAGAACATAGGGCGCTTCGGGCACACCAACCACGAACAGCGGCAGGCCAACCAGGAGACCCTGGAGTGCGCCAGGTATCTGCATCGTGTTCGTCACGTCAGGACCGAAATAAGGCCAGGCGCGAGTGCAGTAAAACTTCAAACCGATCAGGTAGATCTGCTTTTCGTCGTCAGTCCAAAAAGGCAGACACAACCCGAATCCCAGACGAAACAGAAACGCCAGCGTCAACAGGAGGGCAAAACCTGGCCGGCCGAACCACGGGTTCTGTTTTGGATTGGGCATTGGATCGCGCAGAGATCTGAAACGAATTGGAAAAGCTCGTCAATCGATTGCTCACGATATTCCTTCTGATCCGCGTTTCACTCGCGGCAACACTTTCTGAGCAAATCTTAAGTCTATCAGAATCAGACGGCGGGATAGTCGGCCTCCAACAGAGAAGGGCCCACCCGCGGCGCCGCCAACATGACCCCGATTATTGTTTTTGCATCTTCAATTTCGCCGCTGGTGATCATCCTCAAAGCCTGGGCGAAGGGAATTCGAACCACCTCCAGGATCTCGTCGTCTTCCAGCCGTTGATGAGTTTCCGTCAGTTCCGTCGCCAGAAAGACCCACATTTTTTCCTCACAGAAACCAGGAGACACGAAAAACTCGGATAACTTCTCCAGGCGACCGGCAACGACACCGAGCTCTTCCTCGAGTTCGCGGGCTGCGCCTTCCTCGGGCTTTTCACCTCGCTCCAACGTACCGGCCGGGAGTTCGAGAAGATAACGCACGGCAGGATGGCGATATTGCCGGACCAGCGCGATGGTGCCATCTGGGAAAATTGGGACAATGACAGCGCTGCCGGGATGATGCACCACTTCGCGCGGATAGGTTTTATCACCCTCCCGAATTGTATCCACGGTGACGTCGAAAATGCGTCCGCGAAAGACTTCTTTGCTATCGATAATTTCCGGACTGTTTGATGATGCCATTAGATTTCCCTTCGAAAGAGATTTGATTGGCTGAGTCTTGAGCTATAGGACCAATACACCAATAGGACTCATAACCCCTTCATTATCGCCTTAACTTCCCCTAACAAATAAAGCGAACCTGTAACACAGATAACTCCATGTGGTGGCGTAACGTCCTTCGCTAGCTGAACTGCTTCGCCGACTGAACCTACTGCGGTAACCCTGTCGTGCCTAAGGATGCGCGTTGCCAGTTCGTGCAACCTTCCGACTCCGGCCGCTCTAACATTATCAGGCTGAGTGACGATCAACCGATCGGCGGCGGGAAAAAGGATGGCCGCTATCTCTTCCAATCTCTTGTCGTTCATGGCGCCGAAGACGAGAGTTACAGGCTGCTTCACAAACTCATCGAGAAACTCGCGAAGCGCCTGCGCGCCTGCCGGATTGTGAGCTCCATCAAGCAGCCATGAAGGCTGACCATTATGCAACTCCAGACGTCCGGGGTGGCTCGCCCTTGTGATGCCCTCAACTATCGAAGACTTCGAGACCTCAAAGCCCAGTTTCCGTAGTGACTCTGCAAGTCGGATCGCGACCGAAGTGTTTATGATCTGATGGCGACCGCGCAAACCAAGCAGCACCTTTTCATATCGGGCTTCCTCTGTCTTAAAGGTGACCACCATGCGCCCATCGGTAGTGACCTCTTCGATTCGGTTTCGGGCTTGATCCTGGTCGAGGCTCGGTTCAACTGCCATATCCGCGCATCGTCTCAGGACTACATTGAGGGCTGGCGCCGGCTGCGCGGCAATTACCGCAGTCACGCCCGGACGGATGATTGCTGCCTTCTCAGCGGCAATCTCTTCGAGCGTCTCTCCGAGATACTCTTGATGATCGAGGGCCAAAGGGGTAATGGCAACAATTGCGGCTCGGGCGACAGTGGTCGAGTCAAGCCGGCCGCCCAATCCGGTCTCCAGAATAGCCAGCCGCACGTGGGCTGCTCTAAAAGCCAGCAGCGATATTGCGGTGATCTGTTCAAAGAAGGTAGGCACAGCCGCCAGCTTTCCGCTGCTGAGCAAGCTTTCGGCGGCATTTCGGACCTCGCTGGCGTGGATCGCAAAGTCTGCTGGCGAAATCTCCCGGCCGCCAATCGTTATTCGTTCAGTGATTGAAATCAGATGGGGCGAGGTGAAGACACCGGTAGCAATTCCAGCGGCTCGGCAAATTGAATCAAGCACGGCGGCGGTTGAACCCTTACCGTTTGTCCCGGCAATCTGAACTGACGCGAATCGTTGCTGGGGGTTGCCGAGGCTCTCGAGTAGTAGTTCTGTGTTTCGCAGGCCCAGCTTAATGGCGGTCGTTTCGTGACCGAGGCTGAGTAGATACTGGCGTGCGTCCTCGAAATTCATCGAGGGATAGCATTAGCACCGTACGACCTAAACAGCAAAGCCTACAAATGCGATGACCAGAAACAGCCGCACTGGGTGGAGGACTCGTTTGGAGAGATCAACTTCTTGGAGTGCGGTGACCTGTCACCGCTTTGGCCTTCGGCGGCCTGGCGCCGTAGTCCCATAGTTGACTCAAGCGAACCGTCGTCGCGCCAGGCCGCGACTGACCAAAACGGTGACAGGTTACCGCACTCCAAAGAGTAACTGTGGTTCTAATTGCCTGAGGTGGCACGGGTACGGAGGCGTTCAATTTCTGAGGAGCTGGAGATTTCAGGATTCAACATGAAGTTGAGCAGCTTAATAATGTAATCCCGGATCTCTCGCCGGTCCACAATTGCATCGATCATGCCGTGTTCGAGCAGAAATTCTGACTTTTGAAAATCCTTAGGGAGCTTCTGACGAATGGTTTGTTCAATGACACGCGGGCCGGCGAATCCGATCAGAGCTTTCGGCTCAGCGATGATGACGTCGCCGAGCGTGGCAAAACTCGCCGTTACCCCGCCCGTCGTTGGATCAGTCAACACAGAAACGAAGGGAAGCTGAGCTTCATCAAGCGCAGCCAACGCCGCGGCGATCTTGGCCATTTGCATTAGCGACAACGCGCCTTCCTGCATTCGCGCCCCACCGGAGGCCGCAAAAATAACCACCGCGCCGTGTTCGGCAAGTGCCCTCTCGATGAGCCGGGTCACTTTCTCGCCGACCGCAGATCCCATCGAACCGCCGATGAAGGCCATGTCCATCACCCCGGCAAAGACCAGATGATCGCCAACCTTGCCGCGGGCGTTGATGATCGCTTCCGGCAGGCCGGAGTTTGCCTTTGCCTGTTGGAGGCGGTTTGGATAAGGCTTGGTGTCGGTGAACTCAAGCGGGTCTATGGAGATCACTTCGGCGTCCAGCTCTTCATACTTACCATCGTCAAAGAGCGTCGCCAGGCGTTCCCGCGCGCCGGTGCGAAAGTGGTAGCCGCAGTGAGAGCAAACCTGTTGTCCTTCTTCGAGTTCCCGTTTGTAAAGGTGCGCCTCGCAGCCGTCACACTTAACGAAGACATTCTCGGTCTTGACTACCCGCTCCTCTGGAGGAACTGATTCGATCTGTTTACTCTTTTTGCTAAACCAGGGCATAGGAGACTAGTTTACTTTGGCCCAGCTTCGGGGTTGAATTGTTGGTATGCGCGAGAGCCTACCACAGAACATGATGAAGGACGAAGGCAGTTTTGGAAGCACATCTACAGGTTTCCAAAGTCTGCTGAAGGCGATTCAATGCCTTTCATGGGTGAATGAGATCGCTCCGCGCGCGTTTCTGGAAACAGAAATCGCTTGGGCTCACGCCAGCTTCCGTTTCCCTCGTTAGAACTCGATCCCCTGCTGGGCGCGGATTCCGGCGTTGAATGGGTGCTTTATTTCCGCCATCTCGGTCACCATGTCGGCGGCCTCAATTAACGCCGCCGGCGCGTCTCGCCCGGTTACGACAATGTGTATGGCAGGTTGGGAAGCGCGAATGCTCCGGATTTCGTCCAGGACTTCAGCCAGCGGCAGCAGTTCGTAACTCAACACGTAAACCAGTTCATCGAATACGAGCATATCGTAGTCGCCGCTGCGCATCTTCTCAACGCAAAGGCTCCAGGTCTCAAGGGCGGTGGCGCGGTCCTGGTCGGGATTCTTAGTGTCCCAGGTGAAGCCGTCGCCCATGGTGTGCACTTCAATACCCAATTTCTCCGCCGACTCATGTTCGCCGTAGCGATCATTTCGCGACTTCATGAACTGAATCATGCAGCACTTTAGCCCGCGTCCCGAGGCGCGCATCATTAGGCCCAGCGCACAAGTTGTCTTCCCCTTGCCATTGCCGGTGTGGACCATGAGCAGGCCGCGGGTCTGTTCCTGGTAGGCCTGGCGTCGCCACTTGTATTTTTTTTCAGACATGCTTTGCGAAGAGAGAGAGTGTGATCAAAGAACTATTTTCCATTTCTCATTTGACATTTTTCATTTGTCATCGCTCATGAGTTTTGGCGCCTGTCGTTAGAATACGGGCGCTTCAACCTCACTAAACGGTAGGCTGAGGCACTCCTACCGATGGCAAATGAAAAATGTCAAATGAGAAATGGAAAATGGCTTTCAGGTTAGTCTTTCAAAGCATCTTCCGTGATGTCGCCATTCGCGCGTCCGACTGCGTCCTGCAACAGGGCGATAATCTTTTCCTCGGCCTCTTCCCAGGTGCCGCGCAAGGTGCAGCCGGCGGCGTTTCGGTGTCCACCGCCGCCGAACTTTTCCGCCACCTTCGCCACGTTTACATCGCCCTTGGACCTCAGGCTGGTGCGGTAGACGCCCAGCTCAGATTCCTTGAGCATGGCGACCGCCTCCACGTCTTCAACTGTCAACGGGTAGTTCACGAAACCGTCAGCGTCCTCGTCGGAAGCGTGAGCGTCGGCTTGCATTTCGAGACTGTGGCGCAGGCAGGCAATACGCCCAGTTGAATCACGACGCGCGGTGGAAAGCACGGCGCCCATTAACTGAATTCTGCTCCAGGGATAACTTGCGAAAACGGCTTCAGCGGTTTTGGCCGGCTTTACCCCGGTCCGCAGGAGCTCTGAGGCAACTTTGAACGTTCGCTCGGTGGTGTTGGAGTAGTGAAAGGAGCCGGTATCTGTGATCAGCGCGGTGTAACAGCATTCGGCGATCTCTCTGGTCACGCGCACCCCAGTGGCTTTGCAAAGGTTGTAGATCATTTCGCCGACCGCGGAGGCGGTCGCGTCGATCCAGTTGATCTTGCCAAAAAGCGCGGTGGTTGAATGATGGTCGATATTGACGACGAATTGCTTTTCGAGATCAATCAAACCCGGACGGCCGATGTCTGAACACTCCATCACAAATACGGCCTGATAGGAATCATCGACGGCGGGCGTGACGCGGACGTCTTTGGCGCCGGGCAACTGTTGATAAGCATGAGGCACCGGATCTCGCATGATCACTTCCACGTCTTTATCCAGCGCACGCAGCAACCAGTAAAGACCAAGTGACGAACCCAGGCTGTCTCCATCGGGGCGGAAATGGGAGGTGATCGCAAATTTTCGCTTTTCTTCGATCAGCTCAACGACTTGACTAAGCATAACAAGGTAAGGATGAGGGATGTATGATGAAGGATGAAGCGTCAACCTCTAATCGAGGTTGTTTATTTCATCCTTCATCCTTCATCCTTCATCCTTTGTCTTTCCTTCCTCTTTCCATTCTTGTTCAATCTTTTCCAGCAACTGATCGACGCGCTCGCCCTTCTCTTCGACCCGGTCCCGCACGAAATGAATCTCGGGAGTGCGGGGAAGGTTCAGGGAGAGGCTCAGTTGTTTACGAACGTAGGGAGCTGCTTTACGCAGAGCGCTGAGCGCTAGTTGGTGTTCCGCTTCGTCGCCAATGACGGTGACAAAAACCTGTGCTTCTCTGAGGTTGTCAGACAAGCGAACGTCAGTCACGGTTACCATCGTAAGCCGCGGATCCTCCAGTTCGTACCCGACAATCTGGGAGATTTCCTCACGAAGAATGTCTGCAACTCTCTCTGGGCGACGCATAACAGCAGTAAGCAGTATGCAGTAGGCAAAAGGCAGCAGAAGCTATCTGCCTTTTGCCTACTGCCCTCTGCCTTCTCATAATTCAGTGGCTGCGACCTTCTCTACAATGTAGGCCTCGATCTGATCGCCGACCTTGAGGTCATTAAAGTTTTCCAGCCCAATACCACACTCAAATCCTTCGCGGACCTCCGAAACGTCGTCTTTGAAGCGACGCAGCGAGGTGATATTGCCTTCCCAACTGACAACGCCATCGCGAATTAAGCGCGCCCGAGCACTGCGCCGGATGTTGCCATCAATTACCATTGAGCCGCCAATCACACCGGCCTTGGGCACGCGGAATACTTCGCGTACGTCGGCCTTGCCGATGATCTTCTCTTTCTCGATCGCTTCCAGCATGCCAATCATGGCCGCCCGAATTTCTTCTTCTACCTTGTAGATGATCGAGTGGAGGCGGATATCGACGCTCTCCTGTTTCGCCAGATCGGTAGCACGTGAGCCCGGCCTGACGTTGAACCCAATCACCACTACCGCCGAGACCGCAGAGCCTGCCTGGGTGGCGGAAGCCAACAGCACGTCTGATTCCGTAATAGCCCCAACGCCTGAGCGAATGACTTTCACTTTTACGCGATCGGTAGACAGCTTCTGGAGAGTGGACTTGAGTACCTCAACCGAACCCTGCACGTCGGCTTTGATAACGACCAGCAGTTCTTTGACTTCACTCTCGCCGAGGGCTTCAATTCCACGTTTAGTTGATTGCAGCAAAGTAGCCTGTCGGTTCAACATCGTTCGATGACCGGAGATCTGCTGAGCGCGAGCGATATCAGCAACCACCTGCAGGCTGTCGCCGGCCTGCGGAACACCCTGCAACCCGAGCACTTCCACCGGAGTGGCCGGACCCGCCTCGGTGATCGCTTCACCCTTATCGTTGAACATGGCGCGCACCTTGCCAAAGATCTGCCCAACAATAAAGGGTTCGTGAACCCGCAGCGTACCTTGTTGCACCAGCACGGTAGCCACCGAACCGCGGCCCCGATCCAGTTTCGCTTCCAGTACTACGCCAGAGGCCAGTCGAGTGGGACTGGCGCGTAGATTAAGGATGTCGGAGGTAAGCAGGATTGTTTCAAGGAGGTTCTCCAGATTTTCTCGCTTCTTAGCGGAAACCTGAACCATCTCGGTCTCTCCGCCCCATTCAACCGGGTTGAGACCCTGCTTGGCCAGTTCCTGCCTGACCCGATCCGGGTTCGCGTCGGGCTTGTCGATCTTGTTGATAGCCACCACGATTGGCACACCGGCAGCTCGCGAGTGCTCGATCGCTTCGATTGTTTGTGGCATTACGCCGTCGTCGGCGGCAACTACCAATACAACTACGTCCGTGGCTTTGGCGCCGCGGGCACGCATCAAGGTGAACGCCTCATGGCCCGGTGTGTCCAGGAATACTACCCGGCGTGACTCACCCGGATGATCAGGGCTCGCCACCTGCACGCTATACGCGCCGATATGTTGGGTTATTCCGCCAGCCTCACCCGCGGCCACTTCCGTGGCCCGGATCGCATCCAGCAGCGAAGTCTTGCCGTGATCGACGTGACCCATCACCGTGACGACTGGAGCACGTGGCAACTCAACATCGTCGGCATCGGTTGCGATCAATTCCTCGAATTCCTCTTCGGCAACCATCTCCTCAAAAGGAACGAAGGTGACTTCATAACCAAAACGCTGGCCAAGTTCGACGGCGACATCGTCGTTCAGAGGTTGATTGATTGTCGCGAAGACCTTGCGTTGCAGGAGCAGCGTCACGACATCCTTGGGCTTGATACCCAGCTTCTCCGCAAACTCCTTGACGGTGGAGCCCTCGATTATGCGCACGGATTTGAGTTCACCCGGTGTTGTGGACGGTTCCATCCTGCCGGCGATTCGATCTTCCAGCGATAAGGCTTTGGGAGGCGCGATGAAGTCACCCTTATCAAAGCGGCCGCCTTTACCATCAACCTTTCGTCCGCCACGAGCGGGCGTGCGCCGGGACCGGCGCCGGCCAGCATCTGGAGGGGGAATGTAGGTGGTTTGCGGAGTCGCTGTTTCGCCGGGTGTCCCCAGGCGTTCGGTACGAGCGAGCGGCGTTCGTTCTCTGACCCGCGCCCCGGCGCGTTCGACCCGTTCCCTTGGAGTGACCGAGGGCGCGACGACTGGAGTGGGGGCCCGTTCGCCGGGCCGAATTCCTGCATTGAGCGCGGCCATCGTAGGCCGCATGACCCTGACCTGACGTGACGGCGGCGGCGCGATTGTCGCCGGTGCGGTGGCTGTGGCCGGGGCTCCTGAAGGAGCTATCTCGATCTCGGCGTCACCATTCTGGGCGGCGAGGGCCGGAGCATCCTCAATCTCGACCAGAGCTTCTGGAGCTTCCTCAAATGGAGCAGCGATCTCGGGCTCTGGTAGTTCAGCGCGCGTTGCCGGGGCGAGCTTCTTTATCAGTCTGGCGGTGGTAGCAGGCTGTTTCGCAACGACCGGGGCAGTGGGAGCAGGCGCCTCGGGTTGCGGGCTTGGAGCACTGACTTCCGGCTCGGGTTCGGGAGCGGCTTCGACAGTTTCAACCGCCGGAGTTTCTTCAACCGCACGCTCAGCTCGCTTGACGACTCGCACGCCACGCTTTGCGATGGTCTCTTTCTTGGGAAAGTATTTGTTTCTTATTTTCTCAGCCAACTCCTTGGAAACGGAGTTGGAAGGGACACTAACGTCAACACCTTCGCGTCGCACCTCTTCAATGAGGCGCTTGGTGTCAAGCTTTAGTTCCTTGGCGAGATCGTAAAGGCGAATCTTAGAGGAAACGGTCATGCACTCCTTCTTGGACGCTGGTAAAACTACGCGTCTGCTTCTTCAAGTGGTTAAAAGAACTCTCACTCTAACCACTTTTGAAGCGCCCAATCAGAAGCGCAACACGCAAGAGTGGTAAAGGAGCGAGCAACGCAACTCGCCGGAGCAGCCGGTGCCTGCGTTGGAACTAATTTGCTGCATCGGGGGAAGCATCCTGCTTCTCTTCGTTTGTGCTCTCGCTTGATGCAGCATCTTCCGAAACCGCGGGAGCAGATTTTTCTTCGTTATTAGCGGCCGCCGTCGCACTGTCTTCTTCAGCCATGGCAAACTCGTCGGCTAAAATCTCACTGTCCAGCTCACTCAAGTGTTCGAGAGCAGCTTCTTCGGTCGAGGTAATATCGGGCGAAGGCACGATCGTGTCAGGTCGCAAGTCGCGGCCTGCTCCCTGGAGTAGGAGCTCGGCTTCGCTGATGGGGTCGGCCTCAGTCAGCGCCACGGGATCAGCCGAGTGCTGCACTAGTATTTCCGGCTCGGCGATGAAGGAATCACGCGATTCGACCGCCTCATCGTAACCCTCGGCGGTCGGATCGGGCGCAGCTGCCGACGCGGCGATGTCTCCAGCCTCGCCAGCCGGTTCTTCCTCGACGGACTCGGAGCTGTCGCTGCTATCTTCTGGCTCAGCCTGCAGCGACTTGTCGCGCATGGCGATAACCGCCTTGGCCGCATTCAGAATCACTTCAGCTTCGTCCAGACTCAGGTCAAGAAACTCAACTAAATCATCGACCGAGGTTTGAGCCAGCGCATCGATGTCGTTAATGCCGTGTTCCGCGAGTGCATCAGCCTGGGCCCCGGTTACGCCTTCAATAACCGAAAGCGGGACCGATTCGCCAGAGGCGATAAGCGCACCCATTTGTTCGGTGACTTCGCGCTTGATCTCTTCTTCGCTGCGGATGTCGATGTTCCAACCTACCAGTTTGGTCGCAAGTCGGACGTTCTGACCTCGCTTGCCAATGGCGAGCGAGAGTTGGTCCTCGTTGACGATCACTTCCATTTGCCGGTTTTCAATATCGGTAATGCGAACCTGATTAACTTTTGCCGGCGAAAGGGCATTGGCGGCAAAGACTGAAGGCTCGTCAGACCACTCGATTATGTCGATCTTTTCTCCGCGCAGTTCACGGATGATGGCCTGTACGCGCGAACCCTTCATACCGACGCAAGCACCCACCGGATCCACGTCGCGCTCGTTTGAGGTGACGGCGATCTTGGCGCGCTCTCCGGGTTCACGGACCGCAGACTTGATTACGACAGTTCCATCGTAAATTTCCGGTACTTCCATCTCAAACAACCGCAACAGCAGTTCGGGAGAGGTCCGCGAAACTTCCACCTGAGGTCCCTTGGATTCCTTGGAAACGTTGTTGATGACGACACGGATTCGTTCACCCTGGTTCCACTGTTCTCCGCGCGATTGCTGTGAACGAGGCAGAATTGCTTCCAGGTTACCCAGGTCGACAATGATGTTGCCGCGCTCAAACCGTTTCACATAGCCATTGACCAGATCCCCGATCTTGTCGATGTACTGCTCATAGACGTTGCTGCGCACCGCGTCCCGGACTTTTTGAAACAGGATCTGCTTCGCTGTTTGCGCGGCGATGCGGCCAAGTTCTTCCATCGGCAATGGCAACAGGAGCGCATCCCCCAATTCCACTTCTTCACCCGCAAGCTCACGAGCTTCGTCTATAGAAAGTTCGGTTGCTTCGTTGGCCACTTCGTCGACCACCACTTTCGTCGCCGAAAGCTCGATGCCGGTTTCTGGATTCCAGTCGACCTGGATGTCCTCGCCGGAACGAAACTGCTTTTTGGCCGCAGCTCGAACGGCTTCCTTCATGGCTTCGATTACGAGATCCCGCTCAATGCCTTGCTCCTGGCAGAGCGCCTCGATGTTTTGTGCGATGGATGAACTCATGACCCTTTGTTTCTCCGGTTGGCTCGACGCTCCGAACTTGTGCGCCGTTGAGCCTATTCAGTTGTTGGTAACGCAAACTGTTAGTTTGCGTCGCTCGCATTATCCGTTTCCCGCGCTCAACTCAACGAGCAGCAAACTAAGAGTTTGCTTTACATTGCTCTTTCCTGCGCGCGTCGAAACTCCTGATCCACATCCAACTCCAGGTTTGCCTTGGCGATGGCGTCCAAAGCTATTTTCACCTGCCCGCTGGTCCGATCTTCAAAAAGCACTTCGTCGCCATCCACTCCCAGCAGTCGTCCTCGGAAATTGCGCTGACCATTGATTGGACGGCGGGTTCGCATCCGCGCCAGGCTGCCGGCAAAACGCTCAAAATCTGCGCGTTTGTAAAGGCCTCTCTCCAGACCCGGCGAAGATACTTCCAGCGTATAGGAAGAATGGATGAAATCTTCGACGTCCAGAACCGTGCCCACGTGCAAACTCACTTCCGCACAATCGTGGTGAGTCACTCCTGCCGTCTTATCAACAAAGATGCGGACTATGGGCTTGTTAACTGGTCCGGCGACTTCGGCGTGTACAAGTTCAAGACCGTGGTCAGTGGCCACTCGCTCAGCAATTGTCAGCACCCGCTCTTCAATCGAACCCGCGCCCATTGTTCTCCTTCGATGCCCCGCTGAAAAACCTGTAGCCCAAAAGAAAAAGTGGGCGCGAACCCACCGGACCATACCGCCGCGCTTCGAGCAAGTCGTGAATTATACGGAAAGGGCAGGGTAGAAGCAAACGCACAGAAAGCAGCGTTTACGCTGGGAAATACCGGCTAGATTCGCCAGTTATCCTGGCTGCCAACTTTTGGGGACTATGCCGAACGGGTGACCAAGCGCACCAGGATTCCACGTTTCTTAAGGACTAAATGTCATAGCCCTGCGTCGATTAAAATGAAACCCAAGTGTTAGAATTTGGGCCCTCAGGCGTGCGAATCAAACCAACAAATCAATCTTGAGCCGATCCAAAACTTCACTGATGGGGTTTGCCACTCCGTAGCTCTCGACCCGCTTTAGATCTTTGGGGACCGGATTGGGTCCCGGCATCGGTGCGGCAGTCCGTGTTCTGTTCAGCGATCCCGGCAATTCCGCCATGCCGCCAAAAATCAACCCAATGGCGTGTTGTTTCGCATCAACTACGAGGGAACCGCTGTCGCCTTTAGCCACAAATTTGGTGAATCCTGGCCGAGTCGGTTCGATCAGAAACTGGTTTTGAAAAAATGCCGACTGCCCAGTGCGATCATAGCGGACCCAGATGTCCAGGTAGATCGAAAAGATCTGACCTTCAGTGTAACCAGTAGTTCTTCCAAACTTTCGAACGGATTCGCCGATTCCGATGTCCTTCTTCGGCACGTAACCCGTAACGGCGCCAATCAACGGGATGAGAGGTTTGTGTTGCTGGGTGCTCCAAAGTTTGGCAATAGCAGCATCGACGTGGTTTGGTTCCTTAGTGTCGCCGTTGAACTTGAGAACTGAGAAGTTGACCAGGGATGCGACCGGCCGATTGTTTCCCGGCTCGCCCGGGCTCGGGTGCATTATCAAATCCCCTTCATCGACGCTGGTCTTTCGCAAGTCGGCAAAGACATGCGAATTGCTCAGGAGATGAGGCTCCTTCCGGCGCGGCAGTCTACTCTTGCGGGTGCAAAAATATCCTATCGTTCCGCTCTGGCCCGCCAGGTTTGTGTTTGCGCCGCTGATTCCACCGATTATCACATCCTGTGGGACACGGATGCCCTTAGCATATTTTCCCGGCACAGCCGGCGGGCCTGGCATCGCCGCTGACAGAAAGCCGGCCATGGGCATTTCGATCAATACGAGGGGCACACCACGATAACGTGGCAGCAGTCGCCTGGTACCAGAACCCAGGGCCAGCTCCTGAGTAGCGTCGTTAACAAAAACCTGGATGCAATATTCGTTGATGCCGCTGAGCCTCCCAATGCCAACGGCGTGGATTGACCTGGAGAAACCTGGTCGTAGGTATCTCGAGCTCAGCTCCCCTTTGATCCTGATGACACGTTTCAGCAAGCGATAATCGGTGCGGCGCGGCTGACGGCGCAACGCGCGTGCCCGTAAGTAGCGCCGCACAATAAACCAGCTGACCAACGCAACCACCAGCGCGCCGACGATCCAGGCAGCTTCATCGTAATAGTAGTATCTGAGCGTCTCGCCACTACTGTCTCTGCGGGAGAACAGAAATTGTTTCTTGAGGAACAACAGGAACATTTTTCGCTCAGAGATCGTCGATTGAGTTCAAATCATCAGAGCCGATAGGATGACAGAAGTCTGTCTGATTCACGCCTGCAGCATCCGACCCCCCATCTTCAACGATCGGAGCTAAGTCAAACTGATTGCCCTGTGGGCTGGACAGATAGCGGTAATAGTCAGCCATGTCGCTATAAACGGCATTATCGCTGTAATCCATGTTCTTGATTTCGATTCTATAAGGAAGACCGGCAACACGTCTGAGCGAATGGGTTTCCTCATTGTCGCCAATGCGGATAGTGAAATTTACTTCCTCACCTTCTATCTTGACGCCTATCGTTTCCGCCACGTTACCGAAGATCTCACGATTGGTCGACATTCCATTCGCATCTTTTTCTACCTTCTCGAACAACAGATTCCGATCCAACTTTTGGGCGTAGAAGAATCCGTTGCCAATGTATATCTTCGCTATCGGATAACGAGATTCTGCGCGGGGGTTGAGAATCGTTTGGTCATGGAGCGCGTTCATGTTTACGACCCAGCGAAAATCGTTAACGTCGGCGGATTCGAGCCGGTCAAATTCTCCAGGCTTATAAACCTCATAACCATCAATCGCGGGTTTACCCTGCGCTGTGATTTCAATCTGAACCCCGTCTTTCGGCAACTGCTGATAAGTCGCGATATCCTCGTAAGCGACCGCGTCAGTTCCGCTGCCCTCCTGAAACACCGGCTTTTGAATTCGGACACTCAGCGAATGCTTGCTATCGCGGATGGCGCCGATTTCACCTCTTTGCCGGTCCTTGTTGAAGCAAATGATTCCGAGCCCGGTAAATCTGACAAGTGCGGTGGCTGAGCTTTCCTGGATAGACATAATATTCTCCTGATTCTGAGGTTGAAAAAGCTTTCAAACTAGAGTGAGTGTGTCGATTGAAACGTAACGCCCCCATGAAAAAATCAACTTAGCGACAAAGCCCCATGCCTACCACTTTCCCGCAGGTTTTGTGCCTGGGGACTGCCACAACTTTTGTCTTACCATTGAAGAACATTCTGACTTGCCACTCATATCGGGCCGTGACCAGGAGAGGTGAACACCCAAGGAACGTAACGTCATATCTTACTGGACCCAGAGTGGCCGTTGCCTCAACAGCCCTTGGCTCAACTCCGCCTGGCAGGTTCTCGGCAACAGTCGCGGCGATGACTCTGGGTTTTTCTGATTCGATACTACTTTGCCAAGTTGCGGCGTATTTGTTGAGGAGGGCTTCCCGTGCCCGGGCGCGGTCATCCTCGGTGCATGGGACAATGGTGGAGAAGTCCGCCGACCGATCTTTCCTCAGATTTTTGATGGAGCGACTTCGCGGCGTGAAATCCGTCCGACCACTGGCGGGGGTGATGACGTAGCTGCCGCCGGCCCGTAGCTCACTGAAAGTGTAATGGCCGTTTCCGTCGGTCGTCACCGAGGACGTCTTAGCTCCCTCGTCGATGGTCATGTTGACGCCGGCTATTGGCTTACCACTATTCGTCACTCGACCGCTGATTTTGTAGAACTCGTCGACTTGGAGAAGGCCGGAGAAGTCGGCCGACTCATCATTCCTTAGATTGCTAATTGAGCGACCGGGCGGCGTGAAATTCGTGTTCCCGCTGGCGGGCTTGATGGTGTAGCTGCCGCCTGCCTGTAGATCACTGAAAGAGTAGTAGCCGTTCGTATCGGTCTCTATCGAAGCAGTCTTTGCTCCGCCCAGCCTGATGGTGACCCCGCCCAGAGGTTTGCCATTATTGGTAACTCGCCCGCTGATTTTGTAGAGCTCGTCGATTTGGACAACACCGGAGAAGTCAGCCGACTCATCTTTCCTCAGATTGTCGATTGAGCGGCTGGGCGGCGTGAAATTGGCTTTCTCGTCCACAGGCATGATGGTGTAGTCGCCGCCTGCGCGTAGACCGCCGAAAGAGTAGTAGCCGTGAGAATCGGTATCAGTCGAAGTGGCTCTGGCTCCGCCTATCCTGATGTGGATGCCGCCCAGAGGCTTACCATTGTTCGTCACTCGCCCGCTGATTTTGTAGACCTCGTCAACCTGGACAACGCCGGTGAAGTCGGCCGAGGCATCTTTCCGCAGATTGTTAATTGAGCGACCAGGTGGCGTGAAAGTTATCTTCTGGCTGGGCTGGGGAGTGATCGTGTAACTGCCGCCGGCCGGAAGCTGGTCAAAAGCATAGTTGCCCTCCGAATCCGTGCTCATTGAGAGACTCTTGGCTTCGCCCTTGAGCGCGAGGTTGATGCCACTGAGGGCTCGCTTGTTCTGATCCGTCACTCGCCCGCTGATTTTGTAAAGATCCGGTTTAACGACACCGGAGAAGTCAGCCGACTCATCCCGACTCAGTTTGTTAATGGAGCGACTGGGCGGCGTGAAAGTCATCTTCTGACTAGATCGGGGGGTAACGGTGTAATTGCGGTCGGCCAGGAGGTCATTAAAAGCATAGTTACCCCCTGAATCCGTGCTCATCGAGAGACTCTTTGCTCCTCCCTTGAGCGTGATGTTGATGCCACTGAGAGATCTTCTATCTTGATCCGTCGCTCGCCCGCTGATTTTGTAGAGTTCGGGTTTGACGACACCGGAGAAGTCAGCCGACTCGTTCCGACTGAGTTTGTTAATGGAGCGACTGGGCAGCGTGAAAGTTATCTTCTGGCTGGGATGGGGGGCGATCGTGTAACTGCCGCCGGCCAGGAGATGATCAAAGGCATAGCTGCCAGCCGAATCAGTCGTCGTTGTGAGACTCGTCGCTACGCCGGTGAGCGTGATGTTGATGCCATTGAGAGATCTCCGGTTTTGATCCGTGACCCGTCCGCTGATTTTGTAGAGCTCGGCATCGACGATGCCGGAGAAGTCAGCCGACTCATCCCGACTCAGTTTGTTAATGGAGCGACTGGGCGGGGTGAAAGCTACCCTCTGGCTGGCCTGGGGAGTGATTGTGTAACTGCTGCCCCCCTGGAGATCATCAAAAGCATAATTGCCCGCGGAATCTGTGGTCGCCGTGAGATTCGTTGCTCCGCCCGTGAGCGTGATGTTGATGCCACTGAGAGAAATTCTTTTCTGATCCACCACTTGGCCGCTAATTTTGTAGACAGCGTTCGGCGTGGGCGTTGGAGTTGACGAGGGCCTTTCTCGCTCAATTCCAATGAATCCGCTCGCCAACATCACATACGCTGCCGCAATGGTTATCAGAGTAGTGATGAGACTCGACCAAATACGCCGCCACTTCAGTTTCCGCGCCTGTCTAGTCATCGCTTTCCCTTGTTCTTCGATGACGCGGGTACCCTGGCGCCAGTTGTCACTGGCCGGATCCACCTTGACGAGCGGCATGCCGTCAGCGACGCAGAAAGGCGGCGAACCGCCAGCGTAGTAGGACCCACATTTTGGGCAGATGTGCATCGGGTTAATAGTTAGCGTAACCACCAAACAGGGAAAACGCCGCCCAATAGAAAGGTGCTTTGGTCTCGTTCCTGGCGAGCACCTCAAGCTGGGCCTGACGCAAGCTTTCAGCGGATGTCATTCGTTTATCTTTGCGGTTGCGGTGAAATGCAATCATCAAATCCCTGGTAGGCTCGGAGTCAACCTGCCACTGACTTGCAACGACCAATGGTGCTCCCAGGGCTAACAGAGTGCGGGCGATGCCGATGGCGCCTTCGCTTTTGTTGTCGTGTTCGAAGCCGGTCTCGCAAGCTGAGAGCACAACCAGTTTGGCCCTCGGCAATTTGTAGGCGCTGAGTTCGGAGGAGCGCAGCTCGCCTTCAGCAAAGAGTAGCTTTGAATTGCCCGGTGATTGCCGGTTGGCTACGAAGTGTCCGGCGAAATGAATCACTTCTACCTTGGCAAAGTTGCGAAGGAACTTTTCCTTTGTGGCTTTGTCCCCAAGGAGCTGAACGAGATTCTGATAACCTCCGACAACAGCCTGAGCTTCCTCTTCTGCGGCCCGCAAATCAGCCAGGTTTGGGTTATCTTCGCGGTCAAAATCAGGATCACCAATACTTAGCAGACTCTCTTCCTTCACGTGCTCACGGCGTCGCGCGTTCTCAGTGGCCAGCACCAACACCGAAGCACTGGGCGCGTAGAATAATGTGTACTCCTCCAGCAGATACTTTCCCCTCGGCGAAACGAGCGTGGCAAAGGCGAGCTTATGCAGAGACTTGTCTGGAACAATGCAAAGCTGCTTTCCCACAGCGAGATCTGGTGGAACCAACAGTTCATGGAGCGCTTGTCCGGATTGCGTGATTTCTGCGGCCGGCTTTTTCGCGATAATCGCAGCCTGATACTCGTCGATTCTATTTGCCAGTTCGGCGGCGGTAATCTGTTTCTCAACCAAATCAAAACGCGTTTTGGAAACGATCCAAATCGTGAGTCTGTTTGGCAATACGGCATACAACAAAAGCTGCACCTGCTCCGGCAGGCGTGCCTGGATTTCCTCCAGGACCAATGGGCGGGCCACTGGTCCGAAGTTCTTTTCGATTTCTGCGATCGATTTTGTTGACTCAACAAAGTCCAGCAGTGAACGGGCCTTGGATTTTTCGACGAAAGCGAACGCCCCGCGGTGGTCCCCGGTGTTTACGGCATTCGAGGTAGCCGCATCGAATACAACTTGTTCATTCGCGAAGAACGCTTGGCGGGAACTGTCTTCGCGAATTGTGCTGCGATACTTTTCGGATAAGTCCAGCACAGTCTGCAACTCAGTGCCAAAGTTTTGCTGCTCGTTCAGCTGTTCAAAACAGAACAGTTTGCCTTTGTGAATCTGGTATGCCCTAAAAGTGAATTCCGGGAGTCGCCGGTACAGCTCAAGCGCTTGGTCATACTCCGGCAATGCTTCGCGGCAATTCTTCATCTCGCGTCGTAGGTCCGCACGCAATAAATATGTTTGGGCGGTTGTTCCAATAGTCTCTTCGCTTTGATTGCCATTAAGCGCGAGCGCCAGGGCATCGTCGGCATAGGTCAGGGCATCGGCGAAGTCGCCCTTGGCCGTCGCCGCCTCGATGAGGTGACGCAAAGAGTCGTTAACCCGATTTCTTTTTGGTGGCGAAAGTTCTTGAGTAGCAGTTAAGAGCTCTTTCGATAAACTGACGGAGGTGGCAAAGAGTTTTAGTTTAAGTGAAAGACCCGCCAGCGTTCCGAGATTTCGCAACGATTGGTCTTGACTCTGATAATAAGGCTCCTGGGTAGGAAGCATCTTTCCGGCATAGAACAGCGCCGGCTCAAGCTCTCCAATCCTGGCATAATTCGACGCGAGGGCATCCTGGGCGTGCTGCATTTCGAAGAAGTTGTTTCCCGATTCTGCGAGGCGGTAAGCGGTCTTGAAGTTTCGATTGCTTTGAGACAGATCGATTTGCCGGGAATCACTGAACCCCAGCCAATAATAGGCAGGGGGCAGGAGAACTTTGAAATTCCTATCTTCCGCAGTGGTGATGATTGCGGCGATGCGACGGCGGCCTTCATCAACCCGGCCGGCATCCGGTAAGAATTGAGCTGCCCAGTTTTCGGCCACGCGGGCTTCGCCGAAGCTACCCAGGCGGTCAAAGAGGTCCCTGCTGTTTTCGAATTGTCGGATAGCCTGGACGTAGCTGATTTCCATGGAACGAAGCCCGTCCGCCAGCATGTCTTTCGCCTGCAGGAGGCCTTCGATTTGATCGGCGCCCACATTCGCGTAAAAGTTGGTTAATTCAAAAAAAAAAGAATCGCCTGTTTGAGCTTGTTCGAACTCTCCGATGTAGGCCAGAGCCTCAAGGCTCTTGCGGGCTTCTACCTTGTCGTCGCGTTGGCGGGCCACCAGATAACGCCGCGAAAGTTGTAGAGGAACCGTAACTTCCCTTAGTAAGCCTTTCGTTTCATTGTGAATCTTTTGTGCCCGCGTGTAGTCGTGATTGTGATAAGCCGTCAGGAAATCCGCCAACACTTGTTCCGCCGTCCTGGACAGAGCTTTATTATTCTCCAGCCTCGTCAAGTTCTTCCGGGCCTCGTCAGCCCAGGGCGAAGATGGATCCTTCTGCAAATAGAGCGACCAGGATTCCTTTGCCTCGCGCGGCACGTGCCCCAGTTCCTGTAAGGCCAGCGACCTGTTAAAGAGCGCCTCCAGCAAATTAGGGTCGAGTTCGGTCGCCTTCGTGAATTCCTCAAGACTTTGCCACAGCTCTGCCAGCCGTTTTTCTTTCCCAACTTTCGCCAGCTCGAAATGCGCAGCGCCCAGGTCGTTGTGGATCTGCGCGTCCTTATCGTCGAATTTTAAGGCGCTCAGGAATTCCTTAATCGCATCCGCGTACTTCTGCTGCGTTAGATTGAAGACACCAAGCGCGTGATGCGTTTGGGCATTCGGAGTTTTTTCAATAGCCTCCGTTAAATTGAGTTCAACCAACCGCAGTCGCCTTTGATCGCTCGCTTCAGGCGCTCCGCGCAGCTGTGTCAATGGCGCGTAGGGAAATGTAGAAATGCGGGTTTCGGTCTGCCGGGCCTGCTGGTAAATGGATCGGAGTTCCGCGAGCTGGTCCGGGTTGGTTCTCCTGGTCAAGTAAACTGCCAAGCCGATCACCGCGATCAGGAGCACTGCAAAAGCGCCGGAATAAATTGGCTGACGAAAGAACAGGATTAGGGAAGTAAGAAACGAAGGCGTCTCCTTGGCAACCTTGAAATTCCCGGCCAGCGCTCTTTCTCTCAAAGCCTGGGTCAGGTCCAGCTTAAAACGTCTGTCCGAATTGTCAGTGAGCATGGCCCGAAAACTTTCAGCATCTGCCTCGTTGAGGCGTCCGAACACGTAATCATTAATGAGGCCGTCTTCGACGAGTGCGACTTGAGAGCAGAACTCTTCATCCGCAAACAACAGATCCTCGATCTCCTCGAGCGCCGTTTCATCCGAAAGGCGGCCCAAAAGATACTCACGAATTGCTTCTTCACTCTTTAGGAATAAACCCATTGCTCTTGCCGCCCCGTTCTAGAGTGTTATTGGCCGGCGTTTCGTAACGGACTCTTGTTGTTTTGTCAGAACCACCTGCAATAGCACCTGTGTGAGAAGGCGTTTGCGGCTGTGCCGCCCGACTCCGACCTCGGGCGGCTAGCCGCAAACTCCAATCCTGGTTACGGGTGTTTAGAGTACAACCTTTAGGTTGCTTCTTACGCAGCCACGCAAGCTAAAGCTTGTACTCTATACGCCTGCTTCAGCTCATGCATTCCTGGACGCAAATCTTCAGCTTCTGCTTGGTTCGCATCACGCGCATGCGCAGCGCGGTCTGGGTCATTTCGAGGCTTTCCGAGATGCGCCGGTGAAGTTCGATTTTTGCCAGCTTTGCCTCCGAAAAGTATTCGAGCAGTAGAGTTCGGTTGTCGGGCGGAAGCTTCTCCAGGCATTCATCTAAACACTCACTGGAAAAACTCTGTTCCTCTGGAGCTTTCGCGGCAATTGTGACCTCGTCAATATCGAGATGCGATCGCTCTTTCCTTAACGACTCGCGATAGACATTCCTGGCCACACCGTAACAGTAGGCAATCTTGTTTTCGATCTGTTCTTCGGAGCTTTTCACGATCACGCGATTGATGGTTTCATCTGCCAACTCATCCGCGAAGCGGCACTGGCGCTGAGAAAAAAAAGTGCACAATCTAAACCGCAGGCGTTCATACTCCTCGCCGGCGGCGTCGAGATCCGGATTAAGCCACTCGAGAAAGCGTGCAAACTTCGCCGGGGTTACTTCTTTTTTTGTCTTTGAATCCGGCAATCTTTGAGGACCTGATTCTTACTGTTAGGAATTTCGGCGATAGCATAACGCAAATATTGGCGGTTAGACAGTTAGAACATCTTCCCAGGAAAGTGGGCGGGGGCCCGAGCCGGTAAGGGGCTCGGGCCTTCGCAGGAATGAAGCTAGATTGCTATTGACACTTTGTGACGCATGACGCCGAGCCAAGGATCGTATACAGCACGTGACCCTGGATGAGCGCTCCACCTTGCAATAGCTGGTCGGGTAGGTTGATAGGTATGCCGGTCGGAGGGATGCAATACTTGGTGTTAGCAAACGGGTTTGAAACATTCTGACCCGAAGGACAAGTGCAGGTTGTAACAAACTGGGTACCATTGATTCCGGTTTCGGTTCCGCTGCGAACTGTTTGGTAACTCATCGTGCCTAGGGCAGCCTCCATTCTCAAGGAAACGTTTCCGCATGCGTTGGGAGCCAGCTTGGCCCAGGCCAAGCGCGTCGGGGAACCGGAATCCCAAAGCCCTCGACAATAATTCCTGCACGCCTCTGCCTGTACTGGTTGAACATACCCGCCCTTAATCGGCTTGGCCACTTCGGTGCCGTTGGCTATCACCTTACAGAAGCAATGCGCGCTCAGACTTTTCAGTTTCAGACCTTTTAGCAGCAATTGTTCTTCCTGCGGGGGTGCTGGATCGCCTTTCTGTTTCTCTTGATTGGCCCGCGCACCTTGTGCGCTTGTTCGGTTCGTACCGAACTCGTTGATGGCCACGACTGCAACGAGAATTAATACCGTGAGAGTGAAGGTGAGTCTGGTTTTCATTGTTTTCTCCTTAACGTCGAAACTGTTAGGTTAGCAAACGGTGAAATCTCGCAACTTCTGGCTGAGATTCCTTGACCGCATCTATGAGTGACTTTTCGCCACAACAACGTAACGCCGCCCGCGGAGACTCCTGCACCCTTCTATTGGTCCTCCTCCGTTGGGGAAAATTGCCCTCCAGCATCGCGCGTCTCTTAATGGGTCTGGGAAGCCCGAACGGGTCAGGCGTTCGGGCTCGTGCGTGAGGTGCATTCAGGTATTCTTACTGATCGCCTCTCGCCAACTGCGGCGTCGAACGCTGGAACGCCAGCGCAACAATTGTCGGCAAGCACAAGCCCACCAGTGAGTCCGAGGGAGGCGATTTGAAGGAGTTTGCCGAGTGCTTCTATTTTCGATCGCGACGCCAGGTTGCTCTGAGAATCCTCTTTGCTTAAGAAGCACGCTCAAGATGTCGGTGTTGTAGGACAACTGGCCACAGAATCCGGCAGAGGAGGCACATCCCAGGCTGAGTGGCGCCATGTTCCTGGAAACTGGGCTTCAACTCTCCGGCAACTCCTGGTCTTAATTCGCGCAACATGATCTTACTCTCCCTGGGAAACAGATTGTCTCTGCTCCAATTGATTTCGGGCTTACACGTTTATGTGACTTTGCCTAAATGAAACGTAACGTGACGTAAATCAACAATTCTGCCCGGGCTGCTTACGGATTAGTCGACGGCCGCAGTCGATTGCGGTTTCGGAATCCGAGAGATGAGAAGCGGGAAACTGGGTGAGCCATCTGATTACGCAGATCGTTCTGAAAGCGCGTGCGGCCCGCCGCTTATGGGATTCCCTGCCGGCACTTGCCGGCCGCGCCGGCGCTGAAGATTTGTTGAATCTCAGTCTGGTTCAGAACGCGGTTAAAGATCTCGAGTTCATCGATCGAGAGTTCCAGTTTGTTTCCAGCGATGCGCGTCCCCCCGATCCACAAAGGCAAGTTGTTTACGACCGGCCCGATGGTTGCGGGCGAGTAAGTGCCTACCTGGCCGCCGTTGAGATAGAAGGTCACCTGCGCCGGATTGCGTTGCACACTAACGGCCACGTGATACCAGGGTCCGCTATTCCCCTGTGGGTTGGCAGCGGGGGTCATTAGGGGCCCCGTGCTGACAAAGGTAGTGCCATTGATATTCAGTTCGAGGCGTTTACTCCTGACGTAGAAAGCGAACCCAGGCCCGCCCGGCGAGTTGAACTTGTCGACGATCGGATGAATCGCACCGCTCCCCGGGATAACGCTGACCCAGGCGTCGATCGAAAAATCCCCGTTCACAAAGTTTAGTTCCGGATGAGAAGGTACAGAGACAATTGAGGCTGGCAGGGTGTTGAAATACAAAGCGCCGAAGCCGAGCCCGCCCACGTATCCATTCACTGGTTGATAAGCTGGTGCGGTTCCCACGTTATTAAAGAGCGAGCCGGGTGCAGGAGCAATATCATTCACTTGGCTAGCCTGCACATTCATAGGCCACCAGCCGACCATGCCGGGTGGCGGCGGCGCGCAAGTGGAACAGCCGAACCGGTTATTGATCGAAACAGTCTGCGACGCAGAGGAGATTGTTACCGTCTGCGTGGGTGAATAGACTGGCGCTGCCCATCCCAGCGCTGCGCAGACTGGATTGCCGAACGGCGCCGGCAGTGGTCCCTCCGTCACGGTACAGGTATCGCCGATTGGGATATTGCTGAAGGTTTGCGTCAACAGCGAAGGGGTTAGATTAAGCGCCTGGTTAAAACCGGACGGTTGACAGGCAACGGTCACCGGAAACACAGCCGAGGAAGGCGGCGTCAGCACTGGCGGCGGCTGCGGCGTGGAGATGGTCTTGGTCACCGTCAGAGATCCCGTCGCAGAACAGGTTGGCAAGGTAATGCAATGCTGGACCCTGCATCCGAGGCCTGGCGGGGGACCAACTAATCCCACCGAGAAACAGACATTAGCTCCCGAAACCGCAGCAGGCCCACTGATGACTACGGTGACATTGGTTGAGGCTCCCGGCGCCAGTGGCGGAATTGTCATTGAACTCGGTGTGATAGTCAGCCCCGCGCCGGCGCCGAAATTTACAGCTGTCATCGGAGACGACGAAAGATTGGTGATTGTGAATGTGTAGTTGAAGGTACCGTTTGCGCCGCAAGTGATCGTTTCGTTGCTTGTATTCAGACACTTGCACTTGCCGCCACCACCCGCGGTTACGAGGCCAAGGATCTCGGGTTGTGGAAGCACGCGCTTGAACAGCTCGAGCTCGTCAATCGTGATCGACTGCTGCCCGAGTCCAACCAACCGGCTCTCGCCGATCAGCAGCGGCAGTGTGTTATCAAGCGATCCGGCGGGAATAGGTGGACCACCGGACAACAGCGGAGTCCCATTGATATAGAACGTTACGACCCCAGAGCCGCGGTTCACCGTCACGGTAACGTGCGTCCAGGTATTGAACGGCACTGACGGAGCGTTTGGTCCATAACTCGCCAGGGAACCGCCGGTTCCCATCAGGAATTCCAGGCGCGCGCCGTTTGCAAACGAACTAACGAGGTTTAGTGCGTAGCCGGTGCCGCTGGTGCCGGCCGAGTTCAGCTGCAACTTGTCCACGATGGGGTGGATATAGATGGCGGGAGGCTGTGGTACCAACACCCACGCGTCGATCGAGAAGTCACTCGAGCCGAAATTGATTTCCGGATGATTGGGCACTTCTATGTTTGGACCAGTCGACGAGCCGGCTGAATCAAATTTCAGCGCGCCGCTGACACGACCGGCAACCGCACCGGGTGAATTAGCCGCGCCGACCGGACTACTCGGCTTGGGTGTGCCCTGATTGTTGACGCCGGCGAAGTCATTCACCACCGTGGCGCCATTTGCCTCGTCGAAAGGCCACCACGCACTCATGAGGTGGGGAGGTTGAACGCAGGGCGGGCATTTCACGATTACCGCTTTGGTGGTTGCCGCCGCATAGTTATTGAGCGCTAAGGGCAAAGTGACGCCGTCGCGTTCGCCATTAATCGCGCCTGAAGCTCCCAGCACGAGCGTTGGGTTAGACAGCGTCGGGTTGAGGGCCGTGCCTTTGGGCCCGGGTAGACTTGTCCACGTGACCGCCGCCTGGTTCGTCAGTGTTACGGGGCAGCTGACAGGATTGGCAATCACCTGATACGTAATATTCACGGTGGAGTTTGGGTTGGGCTGATTGGGAACCTGGGAACAAGTCACCGTTACAACCTGTCCACTGACATTATTAGTGCAGCCCAACGCCAATGGTGTTGTGGTCACCGGTCCGTTGAGCGTGAGCCCGACGGGTAACGTGTCGGTAAATACGGCATCGAACGCAGTCGCTGAGCCGTTGTTCGTCATTTGCACCGTGTAATTCACCGTTCCGCCCTGAGTAACTGATGCTGAAGAAACGGATTTGGTTATGGTTAATTTTGGCTCAACGACTGTGACGTTAATTGGCTGCGAGGTGGCAATCGTCGCGTTGTTGACCGCGACACTGAAAGTATTCGACAGCGATGCTGCGTTTACATTACCCGCCACGTTGCAAACCTGCGCGTTGAACTCGATGACAATGAATTCAAGGTCGGGATCGTTATTGTTGTTTCTGATGTTCCCAAGATGGAACGTGGGATCGTCGCCGCAGCTTGTTCCTACGGTGATGAAGCCGGCGGAGATTGTTTGCGATGCGGTGAGCGCTAGAGTCGGCAAAGTGGTTTCATTGCCGACCACGTTAAAGGGAGGACCAATGGGAAGACCAAAGAAAGGATGGGTGATCCCAAACCCATTCGCGACGAACGCAATGCGCGCGGTGCCGTCATTCAGAAACTTCATGCCGGGTGGGAGAGCATCCGTTACGTCAAAGTTGGCTAAGTTGGCTGTTTCCGGCAACCGCACGACGAGACGGTAGCGGGCGATCTCTCCGATGGAGAGTTGTGGGGTATTCGCCGGAGTCTGCGGTGTCACGGAAGCCTGAGGTGCGGTATGCACTTCAGAAGTAGCGACCACGGATTTTGTGAGCGTGGGCTTCACGCAGACCTGGGCCAGGTCGTCAAAGGGCGGCGTCAAGTTGTTGCTGACGAAGTCCGGGCCGTTTATTTGAGACGAGTAGTGCAGCAATTTTGCCTGGTTGTCGCAGCACCCTGGCATGATATTGCCAATAAGCTTTGCCTGGAAGGTGATGACGACAATGTTTGTTCCATTTGTCGGGTGATAAGCATTGATAGGGATAGGCAAATTGGTAGAGGTCACAGTGAACCCGCCAGTAGGTGTCGGAAAGACAAGGTTATAGAAGAGCGGATTCACTATCGCGCCCGTGCCGCGTTTAACTTGAATGGTGTTCGGGACGATTGTGAAACAAGTAGCACTGCCGAGCACGTTAGGGATTACGTCCTCTACTTTCACATCGTAAGCGGGAGCACCGCCGACGTTTTCAACAGTAATCGCAAAAGTTACCAGATCATTGGCGTCAACGTTCGTGAGATTGCTGTTTATGAGACCCACGTTCGCTGAGTTAACTGTACCGGAGACAAAGCCTCCGAGGTTGAACATCCCTACCGGAGCCGGAGGCGTCGGGTTGAAAACGCCGTTGGGGTTATCCGTGGCAACCGCAGCCTTCCGAATAACCAGCTTTGGTTCTCTCAAGTTCACCTGCGCGATTGCCACCTGGCAGAACTTGGCGCCGAAGGTATTGAGTTCGCACTCCTGCGCCTCGTTGGTTAAGAAAAGCGCGTCGGCGAAGGGCAGGTTCGTCACCGTGTGTGTGAACAACAGGTCTATTGTGCGCGGCTGGTTAAGGGTGTAATTGAAATTCCCGTAATCGAACTTGATGCTATTTGTGGTTGGAGGGACAGTGAAGATTGGCGAGGCAGAGATCGGCGCCAAATGCACTTGATCCGCTGGCCCGAGACAAGCAATGCCCGGCCCTGGAACTCCGCACACTGTATTCGTGAAGGTGGTACCCGTCACATTAAAGGTAGGTAGCGGCAGCCAGTCTTCCACAGTGAGTCCTTCAGCGTCGCCTGACGGAATCTTCTTCTTGATGCGAAATGTAACTTGATCGCCGGGACGAACCTCCTGCGGCGGATTTGGAAAATTGGAGCAGGTCGGTCCAGTCGGTCCACAGACAGGGCTATAGATATTTAACGCATTGGGGCGCTTAACGGCATAGACAGTCTTCTCAATCGTGTCGGTCACGATTGCAGTTGCCGTCCTGCTACCGTCCTGAGTGATGACCGTGGTGGGCGCCGGCATCGTCGGCTGATTGACATTAGTATGGACCCTGCCGCTAATCGTGACGGCGTTGCAAAGTGGATCGTCCTTATCTACGAATATGTCTCCAGGGGGATGTGGGAATAAGAACTGATCATTGATTCTGGCGAAGAATACGATTTGACCAGTTGCCGGAGGAGTGGTCAGCGGAAACGACGCAAAACCTCCAGTTAGGATCCCCGCTAGATACCTTGGAGGGGCTCCCGCTAAGGTAGCCATTCTGGTTGAGACCCTGAAAGTTATGGAGGTACCACCAGTAACACCCTGGCATGCCGAAACGGCGGAACTGCTTTGGAGCAACAAAGCGGGACCAGGGGTAAAAGTTCCCGTGAGACCAGCGGGGGCAAACTTGTCCTTTACTGTTAGGGTTGGAGCTGGAGCGAGAAGGAACTGCTGCCCGTCCGAGAGGATGTCCTTGACATCAATGTTGCCGATGGTCTTCGGATCGGCGATTTGAAAATCTAACTGGTATCTCAAGATATCGCCTGGCGTGGGTCCAAAAGCTCCCGTGTCATTAGCAATAGGAAGAGTTACGCTTTTCTGAATCGCGATGCACTTGTCAGAAAGAGTGTGGGCGGCAGCCACATTGATGACAATCTGCACAGGAGTTTGGTCGCAGGTATCTAAGGGCGTCCACTCGCCCTCGACCTTGAGGCCGTTCAATGAAACCGCCGGAGTGCAGTTTGGCTGAAGGACTGGATTTCCACTGGCGTCTAAGATGGGTATGAAGAACTTGAACTTGACCGTGACATCATCCGGAGCTGTTGTGCCGACGATAGCGGGACAGAACGATACTGTCAGCGTTCCTCCCGGTCCCGGCAGCGGAGGCGTAAGCACAAAACCAACGCCGGGGCATGTCGGTAACTGAGTGGCCGCGGTTCCGTTAATCGTCACCAAAACCAGACTTTGATACTGCATGTTACTCGGCAGCAGATCCTGCACCTTCAGATTCGCGATTGATTGGCCATTGGCAATGTCGACCGTGATCTTATAGTTGTGTGGATAGTTTGGACCGGTCGCGGTTTCATCTTCCGGGCCGTCGTATTCCTTCTTGGCGATCATTACTGTAGGCGTAGTCGTTGCTTGCGCAACCCACTGAGTACTGTTGGTGACCTGGGTTCCGAGCGGGTTCTCATCGCTAAAAACGGGACGGTCGATAAGGGGATTGTTCAGCGGGTCCGTACCGTAGCGAAAGCCGCTGCGCGCTGAAATCTTAAGTGGAACATTGTAGTCGGCCAGATTACTCACCTGCGCGGTTACTTCGATGACGATGTCTGGTTGTGTGGGATCAAAACTTCCAAACGGAAGTTCTATGGTTACAAACTGAGCCCCGGCGGGAACGGTGACAGGCAGAATGCCACTCGTTGCAAAAGGACCAAACGGGTGCGTCACGACGTTCGAGGTGTTGACACAAGGGGTCGTGATTGGCGAGGGAGAAGTTGGTGGGAGGGCGATCGGGCCGCCGTTCACTTCCACCATTTTCGCACTAACAAAAGTGATTCCGTCGCAGGCGCAGGGTCCGGGCGCTTTCGTAATATTGGCGCCACCGGCGTCCAGAACTAGATCAACAAACGGCCCAAAGCCGACGGCACTGGGGATGTTCTTGAATTTCACCTTGAACTTGAATTGCTCGCCGATGAGTACTTGAGCGGGAACGTTTAGAGCGGAGATTGTAGGTGGCAGCGGCATTGGCGGACTCGCCGGTCCAGCCGGCGCCGAATGCACGCGCGCCAAGCCCAGCCAGAGAGGTATCGCAGCCATGACTGCCAGCAGCAGCGTCAATAGTATCTTTTGGGTTAGGGTGCGATTGACTAGAACTTCCCGTCGAGCGCGAGGCTGGGTGGGCATAGTTAAGGTGCGTGACATCGTTTTTCTCCTGAGACGAAATTTGCACGAAGGCCGTGGATCGTTTTCGTGCTTGCATCTGTGAGTGACTTTTCCTCGGAGAAACGTAACGGTGGTGGAGATGATTCCTTTCCGGGCTTAGGCAGAAGGCAATGGGTTTCAACGCCGGGAGGAAAGCGTCAGAATTCAGGCGGTTAGGGCAGGGAAGTGAGCCTCACGGCGCCAGAAGGGCCAGCTAGGCAGGCGGTAAGCGATAAAAGAATATAGGCCCATGCCGGTTGATGGAATGGGCCTAACTTCAATTGACGTTCCTTACTCAGACCCGATGAAGACTCCGTTACATCCCCCATCCTTCCATCTTCCAATGCAGATGTGGAACCTGGCCGTACCACCACTACTACCTGGTAGCTCGAGCCGTCTGCCACGAATAGAACTGGGGTCCACCTCAAAGACTCCTGGAGCCACCTCTCTGCCAACAGCTTTCAAACTCACTGCTGGTTATTCTCGGGTTACTGTTCCTACTTCTATGGGGGCTATGGCCGTACTACGCTTTGTCGGCTGCTGAGAACTAGCAGCACCGGCAAAGACGAGCATGGCAAGAGCCACTACAGGGACGATCCTTTTACTTTTCATGGTTTTTCTACTTTTGCATAAAGAGAGGTTGCGCGTCCCCTTAGACTCCACCAGCGCAACCCCTAAAATTGTGAGGCCTCACAGTAATTGTGAAATTGCTCAGGACCAACAATGCCGCAAGTACTATGATTAGGTTCATCATGTTGAAAGATCTGCACGAGGAATTGCTTCGATTTCGTGCTTGCATCTGTGAGTGACTTTTCTCAGAAGAACGTAACGGTGGGTGCGGATGATTCCTTTCCGGGCTTTGGTTTTGAAGGCGATGGGTTTCACCTCCGGGAGGGAGACCGTCAGAATGCGACCGGCTAGGTCAGGGGAGTGAGTTCACGGCACCGGAAGGGCAGCGGGCTCGAGCAGGCAAGTGGTAGAGCCTTAACAGACGCAGTTGTCATTCGGAGCGACCCATCTTTGTACGTAAGATCGTCTTTGCTTCCGAAGAATCGACAAGAGGCAGATGGCGATGCTGCAGGGTTGTGGGCCACAGGACACGGCAGAGGAGGCAGGTTGCAAGCAGGGTGTTTCCGTGTGTTCGGAAGCTATCCGACGTCCGCTGGGCTACGACTAGATTAACGCTGGCTGACATGATCTTTCTCCTTGGCGAAAAGTCCGCACGAGTCTACGCATCCGATTTCGTGCTTCCACCTGGAAGTGCCTTTTCCCCGAAGGAACGTAACGCTGCCGCGGACGATATTTACCTAGGCGTCAGAACTCAGAAGCCGTTAGTTGGAAAGTGAACACAGCAAGATTCAAAAGGGAAATGCAGCTAAGCGGCATTGATTGCGATCGTCTTCAGCCGGAAGCATGAAGACAAAAAGCAGTAGCGCTAGTTGGAATCACGTGTTCGTGCAAGAGATAGAGCGGTTCTCGCAATAGGGGGCCGAAGGTACGGCGATTATCAGGCGGAAGCTCCAAGACCGTCCATCTGAAGCAAACTTCTTAATCTTAACGAAATCATTGAAAAGGCTCTTGCATCTATCGTAGTATTCGCCGCGTACTGCATCGAGACTTCGCCAGGGCTTCCTTCTAGTTGTTTCCTGCCGCCGTTATGAGGGCGACCGCGCAACTATTGGTTGTGCACCAATCCACGCCAAATGATCGGCCAAACGGTTTCACATTATCGAATTCTGAGCCCCCTCGGGGAGGGTGGTATGGGCACTGTCTACCTGGCCGAAGATACCCACTTGGGACGTCGGGTAGCCATTAAGTTCCCTTCGGTAAACTCCGACTCTCGCGATTACCGCGCGCGGTTCCTCCGCGAGGCTCGCTCCGTTTCGGAGCTGAGTCATCCGGGCATCGCGACCTTGTTTGACTATGGCGAGACCAATGAGGGCCGTCCGTTTCTGGTGATGGAACTGGCGAAGGGCCGACCGCTCACGGAGCTGCTTCGTAAAGGGGAACTCAACCTGGCGCGGGCGGTGGCGATTGTCGCTGATGTGGCGGCTGCGCTGGTCGAAGCTCATGCTCGCGGCGTGGTCCATCGGGATATCAAGCCTTCAAACATAATGATCGACGATAACGGTCAGGTTAAGGTGCTTGATTTCGGACTCGCCAAGCAACTCAACAAAGACTCTGTCCAGGGTTCCGAACCTGAAGCGCGAACGCTCCTTTCTACAGAAACACAAAGCGGCGTGGTGCTGGGTACGCCGGCCTATCTGTCACCCGAACAGGCGACCAGCGGCGAGGTTGACGGACGCAGCGATCTGTTTTCGCTTGGTACCCTGCTGTATGAAGCAATCACCGGACGGACGCCTTTCGCGGGAAGAAGCTTCATCGAGATCGCGGCAAACGTACTTCACGTAGAACCGGCGGCGCCGTCCAAACTCAACCCGACAGTGCCGCGAGAGCTGGACTTCATCGCTTTGAAGGCGCTGGCAAAGAAGCCGAGCAAACGTTATCAGTCAGCCAGGGAACTGATAGCAGATCTCAATGCGGTTAAGGAAAAGTTGGAGGATTCAGAGCACACTCTGATCAAACGGTCGGCTTCGGTGGGGATGCTGGCCCAGGGCAAGACGCTTAGCAACCTTTCGCAAATTCTTCAGCGTCCACGCATTCCGATATCTTACATCCTCATAGGCGTTGTCGTTTTAGTGGCAGCCGGGGGACTCGCGCTCCGCTTCGCCCGTCCCGGGATATATAAGCCACCGCCGGAGGCGCAGCGCTGGTACGAAGTTGGGACTAACGCGTTGCGGGAAGGCGCCTATTATCAGGCGAGCAAAGCTCTGGAAAAGGCGGTGGCTTCGGATGACGGTTACATTCTGGCGCATGCGCGCCTGGCCGAAGCACTTGTCGAACTGGATTATGTGGACGGAGCCAAGGACGAACTGCTGCGGATAAACTCAACCAACAAAGCAGCTCTGTCAGAGTCAGATGCCCTCTACCTCGATGCCATCACGGCCACGGTCAGGCGCGACTACACCCAGGCAGTGTCGCTCTACACCCAGATGGCGGGTAAGGTGTCGGATACCGAAAAGCCGTTTGTCCTGGTAGACCTGGGGCGGTCACTGGAGAACAATGGCGATTCCGTAAAAGCGATTGAAGCCTACACTCAGGCTTCCAAGCTAAACCCGGAATATCCTACGCCGCTGTTGCAGCTCGGAATGCTTTACGGACGCAAACAAGACCTTTCGACAGCGCTGGCCAGCTTTGAAAAAGCGGAGGCTATTTATCAGGCGCTGGGTAATCTGGAGGGACGAACAGAAGTAATGTTTCAGCGGGGCTCTCTGTTCAATAAGTTGAATCGACTGCCAGATGCCAGAACCCAATTGGACCAGGCGCTCAAGCTCTCAAAAGCTGCCAATAACAAGTCGCAGGAGATCAAGATTCTCTTGCAGTTGAGCAGCGTGGAAGTTGACGTTGGGGAATCGGCCAGGGCAACCGAGTATGCTCAGGAAGCTGTGACCCTGGCTCAGACGAACAAAATGGAAAACCTCAGCGCCAGGGGGTTGACGGATCTTGGCAACGCTTTTCTAATACGCGGCGAATATGCCGAAGCCGAAAGATATCTGACGCAAGCGGTTGAGTCAGCTCAAAGGGCGAAGGCGCGCCGGAATGAAGCCAGGGCGCGTGTTTCCCTGGCGAATTTACGAGGGCGACAAAACAATCCCGATGAAGTATTGCGCACTGTCGAACCCGCCCTGACCTTTTACCAGTTGGGCGGTTACCGGTCAGAGACTTTTTCGTGTCTCGCTCTGGTCGCCCGCGCCAATCTGGATAAAGGTGACTATGCGGCTGCGTTCAAAGTACACGAGCTGCTCCTCCAGCTTTCACAAGACTCGAATGACCAAACGATGATTGCCCTCGCCCACGCGGAGCGAGGTCTGGGGCTCGCGCGCGAAGAGAAGTTTACCGAGGCGCTACAACATTTCGATCAGGCTTACGCTATTTACAGCTCGCAGGGAATACAGCGAAGTATGGGTTACAACCTGTCGGCCCGCAGTGAAGCCCTTTGGCGACTGGGCCGCTACAGTGAGGCCCAGACTCTTCTGGACAGTGCCGCGGCAATCGCCGACAAGCCCGGCGGCGAGATCAAACAACTCTCAGTCGGAGTGAAACTCTCGATGGCCGAAATGGCCTTAAGTCAGGGCCGCTTCGCTGATGCGAAAACGAGAGCTGAAGCCGTTATTGCCACAGCGGGACCAGAGTATAAGAGCGTAGTGACCAGCGCGAAAATAGTCATAGGCTTGGCCCAGTCGTATAGCGGCGCTACCGCTGCCGGGAAGCAGGCGATGTCGGAAGCCGCCGAGCTGGCGAAGCAGCTCAACAATCCAGTCCAATTAGCTACCGCACAATTGGGAGTCGCTGAAGCTTTGTTGGTGGCAGGTGATTCCGGAGGGGCCTCAGCCAATGCAGTCCAGGCGGCGGAGGTTTTTGGGAGGCTTGGTCAGCAAGCGTCGGAATGGCGGTCCATGGTAATTGCGGCCCAGGCGGGCCAAAACATGGGAGACAAAACCAAGGCCCGCGAGTATGCTATGCGCGCAACAGATTTACTTTCCAGGCTTGAGCAGCGCTGGGGCAGTGAGAACTACCAGAGCTTCCTCAGCCGGAGCGATATTCAGCGACTCCGAAAACAACTGGACCAACTCTCAGCCGTGTAGGACGGGAAGATTTTCCATATATCATTTGACATTTCTCATTTGCCATCGGCAGTCGCGCAAATCGGATTCCTGAGGACAGGGCGGCTTGGCGATGACCAATGAGAAATGTCAAATGACATATGGAAAATCCTCATTACTCAGGCTGCGACTAATTCAACTTCGGAGAGACAGTTACTCCCAAACAGTTCTTTCACCCCAGGAGAAGGAGATTTCAAAATGCGTAAGCTACGTTTACTAATTATTTCGATAGCCACAATCTGTGCCTTTGCACTTGCGGCTTTTGCCCTGGTTACCAATCCGGGCGAAGATCCGGGCGACGACATCATTATCAAGGGCGGCTCAATCGAGATCCAGTGTGGTAAGAACCACGGGAATGATTGTCTGGCGCCGAACGACGGCTACGGAAAGTACAAGGGCAAAAACCAGAACCTGCACATTACTAAGATAACTATCAGGGACGTGAAATCCCCGGAAACGGTCTTTTACAGAGGTAATTTTGATAAGGCAAATCCGCCCCAGATCGAAATCAGCTATTGTGAACCTGGAACCGGGGCTGGTTCTTGCAAACCAAAGGCTAAGCAGTAGCGGAAACTGAGAGAGTTTAGAGCGCCGTTAGAGTATTCGGCCCCATTAGGGGCGAGATGTTTATAGACCGCGACAGTTGGAAATTTGCTCCTCGCTCCGTTAGGGGCGAAACATTGGGTTTTCGAAAGGCACATTTCGCTCCTCTGGAGCGAGGCAGTTCTTCGGCCACTTGTCTATGAACATTTCGCCGCTCTGCGGCGAGGGCAGTGTTGCTAAACGACTTTTTGTGCACCGCCTTGGCGGTTTGCCCAGGCACGCAAGCTAAAGCTTGGACTCTAAACGCCTGAATTGCGACGAACGGGTCTAGGAGCCAAGCTTCGCTTTAACCAGGTCGCTTAACATTTTGCCGTCGGGGTTCTTACCGGCCAGTGCGGCCTGCGCAGCTTTCATTACCTTGCCCATCTCTTTGATTGAGTTGGCGCCCGTTTCAGTAATGGCCGCACTCACTGCTGATTCTATCTCCTCAGGCGAGGCTGCTTGTGGCAGGTAAGTGTCGATTATTTCAATCTCAGCTTGCTCCTTCGCTGCAAGTTCCCCCCGTCCACCTTTTTCATACTGCTCAATTGAATCGCGACGTTGCTTAACCAGCGAGCGTAGCAACTTCATCATCTCGTCGTCATCAAGCTCGCTGCCTTTCTCAATCTCGCGATTCATCACCGCGGCTTTGACCATTCGCAGCGTCGAGGTGCGCGGTGCGTCCTGCGCCTTCATCGAGGCGGTCAGGTCGGAAATAATCTGCTGTTTCAAACTCATCGTAGTGGTTCCTCCGGAGACAATATACCCCAACGCTAGCTCAGGTTCAGTTTGAGGCCTAATGCTCCAGGTCTGAAGGACCGGAAGGTAGTAGCCCCGTCCGTGAGGGCGGGGGAATCCCAATCCCCTCTTCGATGAGAGGCCCGAAGGGCCGGCAGAAAGCGGTGACGCACCTTCGGCGCTTAGATGGTGAAAGAACACGTCTAACCCGCCCTAACGGACGGGGCTACTAACTTTCGGTCCTTCGGACCTATGGCACCAGTACAGGTATTTGTGTGTCGTTCAATATTCGCTGGGCGGCGAGCAGCTTCACAAGTTCTGAAGCGATCAGGCGATGGCCCATGTGGTTTGGATGAATCAACTCGCCAAACCATCCTTCATTTGAAGGATACGCGGCTTCGGTTAATTCAAGGACTTCCAGAAAGGGAATGTCGTTTTGCCGCGCCAGAGAACGGAGCGCAGCACGATATTGGACCATTAAGGCGGCTTCGGGCGGATTAGTTGTCAGGTCCCGGTAAGGTGCGCCGATAATTATGATTCTCGCTCCCTTAGACTTAGTCAGTCGAACGAGTTCGTGGAAGTTGTTGAGGTACTCCGGCTCCGAGACGCGGGTAACCGGGCGTCGAACTGTCCGGGCTGCCTGTGGTCGTGAGCGTAGCCAACGGGTTGCGTGAGCAAACGCCTGACTGTGATCGATCAGCCAACGGACTCCTACCGCTCGCCAACCGGTATCGATGGCCTCACGATCCGGAGCATCGCTGAAACTGACATCGTTCCAGCCAAAGCTCATTGTTACGAGGTCGGGTTCCAGACTATCAATGTCACGCCGCAACCACGCGAGTCCCTGGTGCGAGGTGTAACCCGGGACTGCCATCGTGATGACTTCAAACTCCCGCCCCGGATTGGCCGCCCGCAAATGCTTCTCAAGCAGCATTGGATAGGGAAGCCACTCGGGATTGTATTCCGTTGGTTTCTCAGGCCAGACTGCCGGCACGCGGTAGCCGAAGGTAACCGAATCTCCGAGACACACGATGCGAACGGTTCCCGTTTGCTTGGGCTTAATCCGCTCGTTCGGGTTTACCGAACGAAAGCGATCTCGGTTGGTGGAAACTACGGTGAAGTCCCAAACCATGTGGTCGAGGTTCGGCTTGAGTCGCCAGAGCAACAGCGGATCGCCCTCGAAGATCGGCGATTGCTTCGCGTCGGCGACCTGGGCTTTTTGCTGAGGAGTGACTACGAATAGATCGAGACTGGAGACGTGCGACATCGTTAACCGCGTGCCGGCCTCGACAGCGATTAGGATTAGCAGAAATGCGACATAGATAACCGAAAGGTACGCGAGTCGACGTTTGCGTGAGATCTTTCGCGGGCTGACTCTGGACTCCATTCGCCAACATCATAATTCATTGTGGCTACCTTTGCGAAAATCCGGTAACATCCAATTCATAACCAAAGAGAGCAACGATGACGACCGCCACCGAACATTATTACATCGTCACCGACGATCAAATCCTAAGTGGAGAACCCGTAGTTCGCGGCACTCGAACTCCGGTTCGGGCAATTGTTGAACTGTGGCGACAGGGCGTTGCCCCCGAAGAGATCCCTAACCACCTGCCACATCTGACCCTCGCACAGGTTTTCGATGCACTCAGCTACTACAGTGATCATACCGACCAGATCAACTCACACATCGCGCGCAATCGTGTCCCGGATGAACTTATAGATCCGCTGGTCAAAGCTCTGTGAACCGTCTGTTTATTGAATTTTATCTTGACGAAGACGTAAGTCGACTGGTCGCTGACCTTATTCGAGCTCGCGGATTTGCGATTACAACGACGCAAGAGGCCGGACAGGGAGGCAGAAGCGACGAAGAGCAATTGAACTATGCTGTTGGCCGGCGAACAGCCCTGGTCACTCACAATCGCGCTGACTTTGAGTTGCTGGCTCGCCGATACTTCAACTCCGGTGTGAAGCATTACGGAATAGTTATCGCCGTACAGCGCCCAGCCCATGAAATTGCTCGCAGGTTATTGGTGATTCTGGACCAAGTGACAGCGGATGAGATTGAGGATCAAGTCCGGTATGTCTGACCGTTTACTTTGGACCCGTTCGGCGGTTCGCCATTCGATTTCGCGAGATGCTGCTACAAGCATCGACCGGTGTGAGACTCGCGAGCCCCCATGATCTGTTCGGGCGTGCTTGATGCGGGCGAGAGTGCCGCGCTCCCACCAGGAAGCAAACTTTCTCCTTACCAGAAGCAAAGATCGGAAAAATCTTTCCGACGATGATAGTTTTCCGACTCGTCGTTCGCCTTAGTAGGTGGCAACAGCTTTTTCATATTTTCAGTGACTAAAAAGGAGCAACCATGGCAGGCAAGAATACCAACACCGTGAAACGACGCACCGAGACCACAGAATTACCCAAGAATAAGAAGGACGTTGGACCTGGCGCGCTAAAGAAAGTGAAGGGCGGCGACGCACCATTATTATCAACGTATGATTTGAAAATGGCCAAGAAGTAGGCAGGCGCGATCAATTGTGCTCACGCTGCGTTCGGGTGACGACGAACAGATCGAGACTGGAAGTGTGCGTCATCGTCAGTCGAAACAGGCTCGCCACCATGCTATTTCGGCGCGCCCTCCGAAGCTCAAGCGCTTCCGCCAAATGTCCTCGACAGCTGACAAATAATATCCATTTGAAGTAATCTTGAATCCATGATTGTGACAGAGCAGATCTATGACAGATTGCAAAAGCTGCCACCGATGCTTCAACGCGAGGTTCTAAACTTCATCGAGTTTCTCACGCAGAAGGTCGCACAAGGTGAAGTAGCCTCTGAGGACTTTGAGTGGACCAGGTTTTCTTTGGCGCAGGCGATGAAGGGCCTGGAAGATGAAGAGACCGAATACACTGAAGCTGACCTGAAAGAAAAATGGCAGTAAGAAAGTCAGGGCAACTTGTACTGTTCAAATTTCCTCAAACCGATCTGGTGGCCGGCAAGTTACGTCCAGCTCTCTTGCTAGCAGCCTTACCATCGGGGCGCAACGACTGGCTCGTATGCATGATTTCATCGCAAATCACCCAAGCTGTCGATGGAGTTGACGAGGTCATTACCACGATTGACACCGACTTCGCGCACTCAGGCCTGAAGACTTCGAGTGTGATTCGCCTGACAAGGTTAGCCGTCGTTTCCGATTCAATCTTCTTGGGAGACATCGGCGAGATTTCAACGGCACGACTAGGCGATCTTAAGAGACGGCTGGCGCGGTGGATCGAATCCAGCTAGCAAAAAAAATCCGCGATCACTTGCCTGTCTTCGTGACGGCGGCAACTTGCCACTAAGCAGTCTGCCCCTTGGCCTTCGCAAGGTGCGCCTTCAAGTATCGCCCGGTGTGTGAATCTTTCGCACGCATGATCGCTTCGGGCGTGCCAGTAGCGACAACATGCCCACCTTTGTCGCCGCCTTCCGGACCCAGGTCGATGATGTAATCAGCAGTCTTGATCACATCGAGATTGTGCTCAATGACCAGCAGGGATCCGCCAGCGTCAATCAAAGCGCGAAAGGCCGCGAGGAGTTTGTTGATGTCGTCGAAATGTAACCCTGTAGTTGGCTCGTCGAAAATGTAGAGTGTCTTGACCCCGGTTCGTTTTGAGAGTTGTGCCGCCAGCTTAATCCGTTGCGCCTCCCCTCCAGACAGTGTGGTTGCTGACTGGCCCAGCCTGAGGTAACCGAGTCCCACCTCATCGAGCACGCGCAGCCGGTTAGTAATCTTCGGCACTTCGCGAAAGAAACCTATCGCCTCGCGCACCGTCATACTCAAAACCTCGTGCACGTTCTTCCCGCGATAACGAATATCCAGGATCGTTTGCTTGAACCGCGTTCCCTTACAGTCTTCACAGACCAGCTCAACATCCGCCAGAAACTGCATTTCCACGGTGACGGTGCCGTCGCCCTGACAAACGTCACAACGTCCACCGGGCAAGTTAAAAGAGAAGTGTGACGGGTCAAATCCTCGTGCCTGCGCTTCCCGAGTTGAGGAAAACACTTCGCGGATCGCGTCGTAAACCTTGATATAGGTTACCGGGTTTGATCGAGGTGTCCGTCCAATGGGCGACTGGTCAACCAAAATTACGTCATCAATCAACTCAGTGCCTTCCAACTTTGAAAACGCCCCTACATGTCCCTGCCAGTCTCCTCTCTGCTTCTTCAACCCCGCGTAGATGCAATCGTGAATCAGCGTCGACTTGCCGGAGCCACTGACTCCGGTGACGCAAACTAGCATGTCGAGTGGCAGATCGAGGTCGATCGACTTCAAGTTGTGCTCGCTGGCTCCCCGAAGTGACAACCGCCGTTTCTGCGCCACGCGGCGTTGCTTTGGCTCTTTGATTTCGGACTCACCGCGCAGATACTTAGCTGTCAGCGAAGCCTGGTCAACCATCAAGCCGGCAAAGTCACCTTCATAAATTACCCGGCCGCCGAGTTCGCCGGCTGATGGTCCAATATCGAGAATGTAATCGGCGGCGCGCATCATGTCTTCGTCGTGTTCAACCACCAACACGGTGTTGCCGATGTCTCGCAGGTTATGCAGCAGGCTAATCAGCCGGTCGTTGTCGCGGGGATGAAGTCCAATCGAAGGCTCATCCAGCACATACAGCGCGCCGACCAACGACGAACCGAGGTTGGTAGCCAGCTGGATGCGTTGAGCTTCTCCACCCGAGAGCGTAGAAGCCAACCGATCGAGGGTCAGATAGTCGAGACCCACTTCAACCATAAAGCGCAAGCGGCGCCGAATCTCAAACAGGATTCTTTCGGCAATCGCCCCTTGTTCGTCGGACAGTTTGAGCGACTCGAAGAAAAGTGCGGCGTCCTTAATTGATAAGGCGCAGACTTCAGGGAGGGTGCGGCCCCCCACCTTCACGTCGCGTGCCTCTTGTCTCAACCGGCCACCGCCGCAGTCAGGACACAAGGTATAACCACGATACTTGGAGAGAAAGACCCGGACGTGGAGTTTGTATTTCTTCGTTTCCAGCCAATCAAAGAATCCGCGCACGCCGCCCCAGTCCTTCTTGCCTTCAACAATCGCGCGCTGTTCAAGCCGCGTGAGTTGGGCAAACGGAGTAGTCATCGAAATCTTCTCTGACTTGCAAAACTGTCGCATCTCGTCCAGGGCCCACTCGTACTGGGGCTTGGTCCATGGCTCAACCGCGCCTTCCTTGAGACTAAGTCCGGGATTGGGAATCACCAGATCCAGATCGAGTCCGATGGTGTTGCCGAAGCCCTGACAGGTTGGGCAGGCGCCGTAGGGATTATTAAAACTAAACAGCCGCGGTTCTGGTTGGGCGTAAACTGTCCCGTCATACTTACACTCAAACCGGTCGGAAAATCTCAACCGAATGGGTGCGGATGATAATTGATCGTGGCCGGCAGAGACGGAGCCCTCCTTAACAGTCGGGCGACTGCCCCCTGAAGCCGTTTCAATGTTGGCGTTGCCGTGGCCCTCCTGGAAACAGATCTCAAGCGAATCAACCAGCCGTTGACGGATGTCCGGCCGGGCCACCAGCCGGTCCATCATCACAAAGACATTCTCGAAACTCTCGAGAGTGAAGTCGTCCGGTGAATGAAGTTCAATTATTTGTCCTGCGGAATAGAGACGGCTGAAGCCACGCTGCATCAGGCTCATGATATGGGCCGTGATTACCTGGCGTGGGGTAGCGAAGCCGCCGCGCCGCTGAGGTCCCGCCTTGTCTTTCAGTTTTCCCCTAGCGCTGGTTCGCTTTTCCGGCTGACCGCTTTTGGCAGACTCGGCCTCGCCATTCCTTTTGGTTTCAGCCAGTCCGGCGTGAGCGGGAAACAGGACGTAGAATCGGCCGCCCTCGGGAAGCGCTTCCAACACCGCATCAGCTACGGATTCGGGTGAGTCTTTGTAGACTTCGCGACCGCAGACCCGACAATAGGTTATGCCGACGCGAGCGTAGAGTAGCCGCAGGTAATCGAAGACTTCAGTTTGCGTCCCGACGGTTGAGCGCGGATTTCGGGTTGAGTTCTTCTGTCGAATGGCGATGGCGGGGGCAATCCCGCGCACTTCATCGACGTCAGGCTTGTCCATGCGCTCCAGGAACTGCCGGGCATAGGCCGATAGAGACTCCACATAGCGGCGCTGGCCCTCGGCATAAATCGTGTCGAATGCCAGAGACGATTTACCCGACCCGCTCACACCCGTAACCACGGTCAGTTGGTTAATAGGTATCGAGAAGGAGATGTTTTTGAGGTTGTGAACGCGGGCGCCGCGGACTGAAATGGCTTCTTCCGACATAGCTCAAAAGTCGGCCGGAACCTGTGTAGTCGGGTCACAGACAGGATTATGGCCTCTCCCAAAACCTCGCATAATACCTCGAATGTTCGTGGAGGAGAAATGCGGCGGGGAACGTGACCGGATCGCCCGCAAACAGGTTCGCTTATGTGTACGCACGTTCATGCATATGTACGTTCATGCATTACGTACGTACGTTTAGAGGTGGGCACCGCCCACCGGTGCGGCGTGGACGAAACCATTCGCGCAAATAATCACGTTTGATCACTTGCCCGGTTCGTTTCATCCACGTCGTCCCGGTGGGCGGGGCCCACCTCTAAACGTGCGTTTGATTGTTTATGCGGCGCGTTCCAGGTTAGACGCTCATTCTGGACGTTCTCGACAATTCCGGTATCTCTGCTATCGGCAGGTAGGGATCCAACTGGGCTTCTTTCTTCGCCACATAAAGCCGCATCGTCAACCACAGTATTCCAACTGAAATAGCGATCCAGGTCACTGTCCAGAACAACGCCGGAATGCCGGTAGCGGCTGCCATGTTCACGGCATCAGTCGGCACTGACGAGGCAAACGGAGTCGAGAGGAAGAAGACTGTTTTCAAATCGAGCAGAGCGTTCAAGATGCATTGAACAGCCAGGAAGCTGACAAAGAATGTTGCGAGGCGGCCGGTTGCAAACTTTGCCACAGCCACGAGGCCTGCGCTCAGTAATATGCCCGCAAATAGGGTGAAGGGAATTCCACTCAGCGCAACACCCGAAAACACAGGCTTAAAGAGTCCATAGATGAGCGTCAATGAAAGTATCAATGCCGCGGAGCCGATCAGGACCACTCGGGCAGCAACGCTGCGGCGGATCAGTACGAGTAACAACGCGCCGTAAGTCATAGCCCCCAAATAGCCCGCGCTGGCCACAAAGATTTGAGAAATGGTGCCGCCCTGCGACGAGTAGACTTCACCGCTGGCGTTGGTCGCAATGCTCAAGCTCGCCACCGAATTGCCGGTCAGTAAAGCTGCAATTGCGTGTCCACCTTCATGTATGAAAGTTACAAACAGCCGGAACGGGTAAGTGAGAAGTTCAGCAAACGGGATGAACCACAACAGGATGGAAATGGCCGCCGCAGTAAGCAATAGCGTTGCTTGTGGCCGAGCGTCTCGCGAAATTCCTAGTTTCATCTTTCAAATCTCCGTTCCGACTATTGTCATCAAGTAAACGCCGGAGAAATTAACTATGTTCCCTGAAATAGTCGCCAGACTTTCCGCCGGTCTTGCTTTCCAAGCGCACCGCGGAGATAACGATCGACTTGTCGAGCGCTTTGCACATGTCGTAAATCGTCAGCGCCGCCACGGAAACAGCCGTCAAAGCTTCCATTTCCACGCCGGTTTGAGCGTTAGTTGAAACGGTCGATTCGAGATAGATACCATAATCCTCGATTCGCGCCTGAACGTCGACGTGAGTCAGTGGCAATGGATGACAAAGCGGAATCAGTTCCGCGGTTCGCTTGGCAGCCATGATGCCGGCGAGCCGGGCAGCTTCAAGCGGGTCGCCTTTGGGTGTTCGATGTTGGCGAACCGCTGCGACGGTTTCCAGTGACATTAAGACTTGCGCTGAGGCGACCGCCTGCCGCGTCGTCGTCGGCTTGTCGCTGGTATCAACCATTCTGACGCGACCTTCATTGTCGATGTGGGAAAGTTGGTTCATTGGGATTCCTTCAGCCGATGTTTAGAGGGGACACTTGTGTCCCCGCGCGGGTAGTGTCCTAACTTGGCGAATTTCTTTGCGCTCCTTTGCGGCTCTTGGCGTACTTTGCGGTAAAAAAAAAGCCCTTAAACAAATTAACCGCAAAGAGCGCCAAGAACGCAAAGTTTGCGCAAAGGGTTGAGCTTAGGACATCTTGCCGCGCGGGGCGGACAAGTCCGCTTTCTAAACGAACGGCTATTATCGTTAGATCGTTCAAACCTTGACCGCATGAACGATCAACGTGTTGCCGCCCATCAGGATCTCATCCGACTGCAACTCATCGGTCCATAGCTCGCGCCGTTGCTGGGCCGGAGTCATTCGTGCGATCAAACGAATCAGCGCCACAAACGGCCAGTAAAGCCAGAGGCGCGCCTTGGTCTTGTCGCGATGAAGCGACACGACTTCAAAGCCGCAATTCTCCAGCGAGTAGCGCAATTCAGAATAGCTAATGGCATTTACGTGCAGAGCGATTTCAACTTTGTCACCAAAGGCAGATCGCGCCCGCGCTATTTGCTCACGCCCCAACGGTTTGAAGTGGGAGGTGTAACCATGGAGCAGCCATTTGAATCGTTCTTCAATATTAAGGATATTTGGAATACTTACGATCAAGTGACCGCCCGGTTTAAGCAGTCGGGAAAACTCGCGAATGGCCTGTTGAGGGTTTTCGATATGCTCGAGCCCTTCGATACACGTTATGTAGTCAAACGATGAGTCATCGTAAGGCAGCGTGCCTCCCATATCTCCCTGCCTGATATCGATGCTCGGCAGGCGAAAGATCTCCGGATAGAGATCGCAACAGTCAACGTCAAAACCCGCTGCAACTAATCGCGCAGCCAGAGCACCCTCACCAGCAGGCACATCCAAAATTCTTGCCGGCGGAAGATTGTGAACAATGCCGAGCACCGTATCGTAAATGGCTTCGTGGGCCATTGCGGTCGGGGCCACCTGAGTTTCCTGGTTTGACTGGTTCGGTGTTAACGCTGGCTGCATTTATGGTTCTCGCAAACTCCGGCTTCATGTTCACCGTTTTAATTGGCTCAGGCCTGACGCCGTTTTAACTATTGCCTTTTTTGCGCCATCACAGAATAATCTCATAAGTCTCAAAGGCAAATCCGATCAGTGGGCAGGAATCGTAATTAACAAAATAGGAAAATTGATTAGCCGCCCGATCGTGGCCTTTTTGCGAGCACCGATCCGAGTACATTATGTCAGCTTCTATTGGAAACAAAGCCCTCCTCGTTCCGGATGGAACATCGGGTTATAGCGGTACCGAAGAACGCTCAACGCCCTTCCATTCCTTTCTGGAACACGCGACGACATACACCTTCCCGGTGCTCTTTCTCATTAATTTCTACTGGGGCAGCGCTCGTCTAATCGAACTCGAACTGCTCTGGCTGTTGGCGCTGGCGATTCCGCTCGGGTTCGTCTGGAGTGATTTCGTAACCGGCATCTTGCACTGGGTTGCCGATACTTACGGTTCTGAAAATACGCCGGTGCTCGGACCAAGCGTGGTCAAACCGTTTCGTCTGCATCACCTGTACCCGCGCGATATCTGCACCCACAACCTGGTGACGACGTTGGGAAACAGTTGCATTATCGCTGTGCCTGCGCTTTCGTGCTCCTTGTATCTGATTTGGCTATGGCCCGACTCCCTTTGGTTAGCGCCAGCAGTGGTTTGCTTAAGCATTCTGGCCGTTGGCACCGTCTTAACCAACCTGTTTCACAAATGGGCGCATCAGGAGAGTCCTTCCGCTATCGTGCGTTGGTTGCAACGGGCGCGAGTGGTCCTGGATCCAACGCATCACGAGCAGCATCATACTGAGCCATTCAACCGGCACTATTGCATCACCAACGGGTGGCTTAATCCTCTTTTGAATCGGATCGGGTTTTTTCGCAAGATCGAAGCGGCGTTGCGGCTGATTGGCATCGAACCCAGTGGGGACCAGGAGGCGCGGAACGACCAGGAAATGAATTTGTTCGCAGGCAATGAGGTCAGTAACACCTCGCGGTAGAGACTGTGTGGAAACCTCGGTTCTCAGCGCCAAAGGCGCGAAATGTGAGAGCCTGGGCCATCGGCCCAGGTAGACTAGGCCTAAAGATTCTTAGCGCTGAAGGCGCGAAATGAGAGTTGACTTAGAGACATCCCCACTATTTTCAGTCGAGACTTGTTATTTCGCGCCTTCATCGCTTCGGTTTGTTATGGCCTTACCCAGGGCGTTGCCCTGGGCTATCACATTTCGCGCCCTTGGCGCTCAGAACCAGGAGTTTCACACAGCGGGGGTTGGAAAAGACGCATCGGCGATGCTGTCTCATCACAACTCAGAGAGGCTTTTCCGCACGCACCAGCACATACTCCAACACGCCTAACTTAAAAGCCTGATATACGGCAACGTCTATGACCACGCTCAGCCGACCCGACACAAAGCCACGAATTCTAGTGACTTCACGAATCGTTTCAGGCCGTCGTTGTTCGAAGTAATAACCGGGAATCACCGCCGCACCAACCTCCTGAATTTCCACCCCGGTAAAACCAATTGCTCGCAGTTTCTGGCCGTAGACATCCGTCAAATAAACATTTTCGCGCGGAACCTTCCAGAGCCTGCGGGCAGACTCGCCTACAAATCTCTCCAACGGATTACGCGGGAGTCTTTTGGGAATGAAATCAGCCAGCGCCATCACTCCGCCGGGTTGCAAGACCCGATACGCTTCGCGCAGAAACTTTTCCCTGGTGTCAAAATGTTCAGGGGCCTCAATACTCAGCACCTGGGTGAAACTATTATCCGGGAAAGGAATGTCAGTGGCGGTGCCGTGATGAAAACGGAGGCGATCTTCAACGCCCGCCTCGTGCGCTCGGTGCCGGGCATGCTCAATATGCTTCCAGGTTAAGTCGAGGCCTTCGATGACTGACGGCGAAAAGTTTTGCAGTAGATAAATATCCTGCGTACCCATTCCCGTTCCTACGTCAAGCACCTTACTGGTCGGGCTGATCCGCGCCAAGGTTCCCATCCGATGGACCAGGTTTTCCGCGGCGATGACGTAATCTGTGTTCCCGTTTTCCCAGAGCCCGAAATTCAAATAGCCGTGATGAAAATCAGCGTAATTTTCGACGCCCGGGGAATAGAGGTTTTCCACCTTGCGTTCGTGCGCCCCAGGACGCCACTGTTTCCGCTCAGCCTCACTCATCGCTCGCTCCGTTTCCGGCTAGTTCTTTTACGATCGTGTAGAGGTGACACCGCCACCACCTCCTTGTTTTTCAAGTTCGTTTAGAGGAGGGCACCGCCCACCGTTGCGCGTGGATGAACCAAGTCGGGTAAATAATTAACGTACGATTACTTCAGTGACTGATATCACCCACTGCGTACCGGCGGGCGATGCCCACCTCTAAACGAACGCATGATCAAAACGAACCGTGCTAAGCCCCTTTTCAAGCCCGAGATTTCGATTATGTTCGATTGTAATTACGATTGAAGCCCCTCCTCCGAATGTAATGGGGTTGAAAAGCCTTCCAAACAGAGACTGCCAGTTCAACTGGGCTCAGCTTGAGGTTGTGAGGCGGGCTTAGTACCGCATCGGGGCTTCCCGTTGGGCCCTCCCCACTGGCGCTCGCTCTTTTTCCGACTCACCCTGGCAGATGCACCATACGCACGCTCGTTCCCGCTTCGGATTCACCCGCCCCTGCCGGCAACACTATCAGTGCCGTTGCTCGCACGAACCCAACGAAATCCGACGACCCTCCCCATTTCAAAGGCTCCGCATGTAGAACTCCATCTTCAGTTGTTTCAATTCTGGCTGGCAGGTAACTCTCGCGTCCCGCCGCGCCCTTTACCCCGCGGGCGAGCACCGCCCATCCTGCAGGTAGCGCCGTCTCTTTCGCACGTTGCATTGCGAGCAGCGCCAGGCGCGCGAAGAGGTTAAAAGTGACTGTTACCGAAATCGGGTTTCCCGGGAGACCAAAGAAGAGCGTTCCATTTGGCAATCTGGCGAAGACGGTGGGTTTGCCCGGACGCAACGCGACGCGTTCGAAGAATAGTTCGGCACCCATTTGCTTCAGGGCGGGCTTGGTGAAATCGTAAACGCCGACAGAGACACCGCCCGAAGTCACTACGATGTCATTTCGCTCAGCTGCCTCAAGAATCTGACGTTCCAGCAAAGCAGTGTCATCGCCTGCAAGGGGCAGTCGCTCGACAACGGCGCCAGCCAACTGCGCATAAGCTGCGATGGAGAGGTTGTTTGAATCGCGTATCTGATCTTTGCCGGGTTGCTGGTCCACCGGTACCAACTCTGTTCCCGTCGCCAGCACCGCAACGCGCGGACGCCGGCCCACCTTCACCTGCGCGTATCCAAAAGATGCGAGTACTGCCATCGCAGCCGCGCTAATTCGTTCCCCAGCCTCAAGGACAGTTTCACCCGCAGTGATCTCCGCCCCTCGCCTAACAATGGATCGACCCGGGCTGACCGGCTCGAGAATCTCAACCTCGTCACCATCATCGAGCTCGCGCGTGAGTTCAACTTGTTGGACACTGTCAGCACCGGCGGGCACCGGCGCGCCAGTCATTATTCGCACCGCCTGGCCCACGTGCATTTCCTGATGCCAACCACGTCCGGCGGCTGACTCGCCTACGATCTTCAGCCGCATCGGGACACTCGCTTGCACGTCGGCGGCGCGGATTGCGTAGCCGTCCATTTGCGAGCGATCAAACGGAGGCAGATCTGTGTCAGCGATTATGTCTTCGGCGAGGACGCGACCCATCGCCTCGGGAAGCGCAACCAACTCTGAATCAAGTTGGGGTGTCTGATCGCGAACCATTCGAATAGCATCGGCAACAGGGATCATGAGGTCTGCGATTCTAGAGAGGCGAACCACGCTTGGCAATCAGGATTCGGTCGCAGACAAAACTCAGAGCGGATTCATTTGAGTAGGCGGAGGACAATAGGATCAACAGCAGGAGCGGATTGGTTCGCGGCTTTGCCGCCTGATGTGCGGGAGGTCTCCGACCTCCCGGCAGCACCTTACGGCATTCGGGGCTGCGCCCCAATTTTTGGGGGCGTAGCCCCCCATAAACTCTGGCGGGATGCGGGAGGTCGGAGACCTCCCGCACATCAAGCGGCAGAGCCGCAAACCAATCTTGTCCCAGCTTCCTGCTGGGACCGCAGGCGGGTCGCCTGCAGAAGCGGCGCCAGCCGCTATTAGTCGGGTTGGGAATCCGCGCTGAATCTAACCCCATGCCTGCGCCTGGCGGCGCTTTTGGCAGGCGGGCGCCTGGCATTTCCAGGTTAGGTTGACCGAGGTTGACCGTCATAACCGCTCTCAAAGTTGAAAAGCGGTTGCTCTTCAACCGTGAAAAGCAACCGCTCTAGAGTGGCGGAGCCGACGGGACTCGAACCCGCGACCTCCGACGTGACAGGCCGGCGTTCTAACCAACTGAACTACGACTCCGCAAACTAACTCTTAAATATCAACTATGAGATCGCAATCTGAGATCTCAAATGGTGGGCGCGGAGGGACTCGAACCCCCAACCTCTTCCTTGTAAGGGAAGCCGTCTACCATTGACATACGTGCCCGACATATCCGAATCCAAAGATCATGTCTGAGTCCGCTTGAGACTGACGAGTCGTCATGCTAAGAGAAGGTAGCGGTAGTGTCAAGGAGAGGGTTCATTTATCCCCAGATTACGCAGATTTGAAACAGTCGTTTAGAGGTGGGCCCCGGCCCAGGTTCTCAACGGGAAACAAAACATCCAATGGCCCCAATCAGCCAACGCTTGAATACTCAGGCTGCATCATTACAGCCACCGGGCGCCGGTGGGCGGTGCCCACCTCTAAACGAATCTGCGAAATCTGCGGATAGTCATCGCAGCTGGATGCAATTGTCAATTAAGAAATCCGCTGCCCAGAATTTTGCAGTCGCGGATTTTCCAGTTATAGTTTCACCACAGACTTTAGCTCCCCAAGGCAAACCGTCAAATTAGAGTCGATGTCTTCCTTTATCAGATTTTTGGCCCTCGCAGGGCTGCTCGCCTTGCTGGGCCTTCCGTCGATAGTGTGCGCCCAGGATGCTAATCAGCAGCGTCCGCGCAGGGTCACTACGGAGCAATCCTCGCAGAGCTCTGGTGAGCCGAAAGCACCGCCTGGTAAAGATCAGCAATCAAAGCCCCAGGAGCTTGACGACGGTGATGTGGTGCGGGTCGAAACGCAACTCGTGTCAGTGCCGGCCGTGGTAACCAACAATGGAGGACGGCCGCTAATCGGATTGCGAGCTGAAAACTTCGTGCTCTTTGAAAATGGAGAGCAGCAACGGATTACAAACTTCGCCACCACTGAAGCTCCTTTTGAGATCGCCCTCTTGCTGGACACGTCAGGCTCGACGCGGGCCGATGTGGCGCTCATACGTCAGGCTGCAAATGCCTTTGTCGACGCCCTGCGCCCCGGTGACCGGGTGGCAATCGTAGGTTTCAACACTACCGGGCAGGGCAGGTCAATCGGCGCCCGAGTTGAGGTGCTGGAAAAACTAACTGACGATCGCAAGGCGTTGCGCGAGGCCATTGAGAATCTGGGGTCCAGCAACGGCACTCCTTTCTACGACGCGCTGGCAAGGATTGCTGATGACATTTTCCGGGAGGCCCCGCGCGCGGAAACAGGCGGACGCCGGGCAGTTGTGGCCCTAACCGACGGGGTGGATTCGTCAAGCGACTCGGAGTTTCAGCCGGCCAGGGGGAAGCTGCTTCGAACCGGAGTCGCTGCTTATTTCGTTCAAGTCAATACGGAAGAGTTCGTTGAGGACAGACTGCTTAAAGACTGTGGAGACGATGGGCGGCTAACGCTCTCTCAGAAACAATTACAGCGTCATCGGCGGGTGTTCGCTCCCGCGACGAGCGCTCAGGATTATGCTAATTTCTGCGAGATGGGATCCTTTGAAAGAATGCAGATCAGCCGTGACCTTTACAAGCTGGCTCGGAATGAGATGAACGAACTGGCGAAGGCGAGTGGCGGAAAGAATTTTCTGGCGGCGAGTCTGCAAGATGCTCGCGCAGCTTTTGCCCTGGTGGCCACGGAAATCGGCACCCAATATAGCCTGGGTTACTATCCAACCAACAGAGCGCGCGACGGTAAGTTTCGAACAATCAAAGTTCAAGTTCAGGGCGTCTCCGACAAGCCACAGGTCCGCGCGCGCGACGGATACTATGCTCCGAAGAGCTGAAAACCAGATTTTCCATATGTCATTTGGCATTTCTCATTTGCCATTTGAAGAAACACTTTTAGAAGTGCGGTCCATGGAAATGGGTTCTTGCGCGCTCTGAGGCCCTGCGAGTGAAGCTGATGAAAGGGTTCAGGCATAATTTCAACGGTCCTTTCCTCCAGCTGATTGTTGTCATTTCCAGCCGAAGTGGAATGAAATGGAGGCATGGAAAATGACAAGTGTGGCGAAAGGCACGATCAAACGGATGATCGAAAGGACGGCGCTGCTCCCGACCCTCAGTCCCGAGCAGATGCACTAGAGGAGCGCCTGATTGAGTTTGCTGTTCGAATCGTGAATCTCTCTGCTAACTTACCGAAGACTCCAGCCGGCAAGCATATCTCAGGACAGATTCTTCGATCAGGCACCTCCCCCGCCCCAAACTATGGTGAGGCAAGAGGTGCAGAAAGCCATGCTGATTTCGTTCACAAGGTTCGCATCGTTCTGAAAGAATTAAATGAAACTTCAATATGGCTGAGAGTGATCGAACGCAGTAACATGCTGAGAAGAGATTTACTGTTAGACATAGTCGGCGAGAACAAGGAACTTTGCAGGATTTTTACCACCTCGCTCAGGACCGCGCGCAAAACAAAATGAATTCAACACCTTTTCAATGGCAAATGAGAAATGGAAAATCTCCTTCCCAACTCAAACATGGCTAATCAAAACTTCAACCGCATAATCCTAATCGTCCTCGATGGCGCCGGCATCGGCGCGATGCCTGACGCTCCCGAATGGGGCGACGCCGGTTCCGATACGTTTGGCCACATACTTGAGTCGCGTCTGGTTCGGTTGCCAAACCTTCAACGTTACGGCCTGGGTAATGTTCGGCCGCTCGAAAATGTTCCGCCATTGGACCAGCCCGACGGCTCGTACGGACGTTGTGCCTTGAAGTCCAACGGCAAAGACACGACCACGGGTCATTGGGAGATGGCCGGAATAATTCTGGACGAAGCGTTTCCTACCTACCCCAATGGATTTCCCCGGATGGTGATCGACAGCTTCATAGCAGAAACGGGCGTGCCTGGGATTCTTGGCAATATTCCTGCTTCAGGCACGGAGATCATCAAGCAACTAGGCGAAGAACATGTGAAGACCGGCAAGCCGATTGTCTATACATCCGGCGATTCTGTTTTTCAGATTGCGGCGCATGAAGAGATTATTCCGCTTCCCAGGCTTTATGGGATTTGCGAAATTGCGCGACGCCTGCTCGATGGCGAACACCGGGTTGGGCGGGTGATTGCGCGGCCATTCCTCGGTGAGACCGGTTCGTTTTATCGCACCGAGAATCGTCACGATTACGCGGTGCCTCCGCCTCGCGAGAATCTACTCCCGGCTCTTAAGGATGAGAACCTGGACGTTGTTTGCATCGGCAAGATTGCCTCAATTTACGATTCAATGGGTGTAACAGAAGATTTGAGCGCTAAGAACAATCAGCAATCCATTGATCAGACAATTCATGCGCTACAGCAGCCTACTCGCGGCCTCATTTTTTCGAATCTGGTTGATTTCGACATGCTGTATGGTCACCGACGAGATACGGAGGGCTTCGCGCGCGCTCTCGAACATTTCGATTCATCCGTGCCGGAGATCGAATCAGCAATGCGCGACGATGACCTGATGATCATCACCGCGGATCATGGCAACGACCCCAGCTTTCCTGGTAGCGATCACACGCGCGAATATGCGCCGCTGCTGGTTTACGGAAAGAGCGCTCGTCGCGGCGTGGACCTCGGCACCCGCGGGTCATTGGCTGATATCGGCCAGACAGTTGCAGAGAATTTCGGACTGGAGTTAACTGCCGGCAAGAGTTTCCTGAGCAGTGTCGTAAATTCGGAGTGACGGCCCTCAATTGAATTAACAATATGCTTGTTTAGAGAGCACACTTATGTGCCCTGTGCAGGAACAGCTCAACCATCGGTATTGGCAGCGCGCGACAGGCACACAAGTGTGCTCTCTAAACAGCGTATGAGATTGCCAAAACACACGTCCGGATCTCACGGCCTGACAACTTCGCATTGGCTTTTGTTATTCGTCCTGGGCGTTGCACTATTCTCGTTAGCTTTGCCCGCCGCGGGCCAAAGAAGAACGCGCACCGGAAGCACGACCGGTTTTGACGACATCGTCTTCGCGACCTCGTTTTCTCCTGACGGCCGGTTGCTGGCTATCGCTCGGGGCGCCAGCGACGCGGTGTACCGATTCGGGCGAATTGAACTCTGGGACACTGAAACTGGAAAGCTTCACCGCCTCATCAAGGGCTTTGATGGTCCGGCCCAGTCCATTTCGTTCTCACCTGACGGCCTCACTTTGATTAGCGCCAGCATCGAGTTTCGCAGTCCAAAAATTCGCCAGAGTGCCAGGTCACGTGAAGGAGAAAGTTTTGGCGAGCTGAAGTGGTGGGACACACGGACCGGCGAGCTGAAGCAGAAACTAAGTCTACCCGGCGAGGGTAGCGTCTCCATTCAGGCAATCCAATCGCCAAACGGAAAACAGTTGGCTCTGGTCGAGTCTTTTCGGCACCGGTCTGGTTATATCTCTACCCCGATTTTTGACGCTCAGTCGCAAAACTCTGCGGACCGTTTTTTCATACGCGGATCTGCCTTCCCCAGATCGTTCATGAAGATGGAGACGAGATTAGTTGATGCGCAAACCGGCGCTCCGGGATTGGAATTGGATCTGGATCACCCAGGAGCGTCGAGCTTCTCTCCCGACGGCACTCTCTTGGCGTTAGCGAATGGTAAGGAAGTAAAGCTATGGAACCCCCAAACCGGCAAAGAAGTGCTCAAGCTAAAAAATCTCAAAGGCACTGCCAGCGCGGTCGCTTTTTCACCCGACGGCCGAACTCTGGCGGTGGCAAGCACCAGGTTTGGACGTGAGTATACTGAACATTTGACAAAAATTATCGGCATCAGCGAGGTCAAGCTCTTCGACGTGGCGACGGGGAAAGTGATTCTTAAGCTCAATGATGTTGGCGCTGTTAAGGCCCTGGCTTTTGGCCCGGAAGGCCGAGTTTTGTTGGTTGGGGGCGTACTGCCGGAAAACAAAGGTGAGGCTGCCGGCATGAAGATCTTCGATCTCAAGACCGGTAAAGTCGATAACCTCCGCACTGGTGTTGACTATAAAGAGTCAGTTGATTCGATCCTGGTATCCCCCGACGGAAGCTTGCTCGCCTTCCGGGCGGGCGCTGCCACAGTGAAGTTGCTTGATACTCAGAAAGGAACAGTGAAACAAACGTGGGATGCTGACAGCGTTGGCGATGCCGTTGAAAGACCCACTAGCCGCTTCCTGTTGTCGGTCACGCGGATGCTCGCGGTTGCATTTTCGAGCGATGGCCTGACAGTTTCGGGCGAGAGTGATCAAGGTGAGTTTAAATCATGGGACCAACGGACCGGAGAAGTTAAGCGGCGCCTGAGCGCTGGGCAGGCCAATCCTTCGCTGATTGCGGCTTCGATGGACGGCACCTCCTTCGCCGAAGTCAGCGACGGAGCCCTGCTACGTTGGGACGCTAACAGTGCTTCGAAAGCGATCGTTCCGGTTGCCGGTCAAGAGTCGGCTACCGCCCTGGCTCTGTCCGCCGATGGTCAATTGCTAGCGCTCGCGAGTCGTAGCGTAGTGACATTGTTGTCCCCCTCTGGCGAAGTGTCGAAGAAACTTGGTGTTCAAGAAGGCGTAGTGAACCGACTGGGGTTTTCTAAAGACGGAAGCCTGCTCGCAGGCGCGGATCAATTCGGCAACATAAGGATCTGGAATGTGGCGAGTGGTCTCATCGAGAAAACATTAGCGACCCGGGCTGAAACCACGGCTATGGCGTTTGCGCCAAATGGGCAAACCCTGGCCACTGCTGATCTGGATAACACTATCTCGATCTGGAACCTGCAGACCGGCCTTCAGCAAGGGAAGTTTCAAAAGCACGACGCCACTATTAACGCGCTCGCCTTCTCGCCTAACAGTCAATGGTTGGCCAGCGGTAGCGACGACCGCACGATCGTTTTATGGGAGCTTGCTTCCGGCAAATCGAAACGCACGTTCAAAGGCCATGACCAGACGGTGACCTCGCTGGCCTTCTCTCCCGATGGTCGCCTGCTGGCCAGCGGTAGTGGCAATGCAGCTGTCGTTTTGTGGGAGGCCGGGTCGGGAAAACTCAACCGAGTCTTGAGGTAACGCAAACTGTTAGTTTGCGGAACGGTTCGCTGGATGCCCGCTCGAGTGATACGGATCCGCCGCAAACTAACAGTTCGCTTTACTTTTTTGAGAGGCTGCGGTGGACCGTCTCGATCCAGACATCAGTTTTGATAAAGCCCGAGCCCCAGGACTTCCACTCCTCAGGTAACCCTTCGGCTTTGATCTCCGTCAACGTTTTTCCCGCCCCCATTTTCTTGCTTACGATCCCCGTGGTTTCCTGAAGCATCCGGTGATAAGCCTTCAAATCATCAACCGTCGAAATCGGACCGTGACCAGGAATGAGCTTAACTCCGGCGGGCAGCTTCGTAATGATGTCCCCGATATTTTTGGCCAACCCCTGCACTGTCCCGCCACTTTCAAGGTCGACAAACGGAAATCGAGCGGCAAAAAAATCATCGCCCATGTGGACGACGTTTGACCCCGTAAAGAAGATCACGCTGTCGCCATCGGTGTGGCCCTGTGGAAAATGGATGACTCGAATCTCTTCGCCATTGAAATGAACGGACAAGGACTGGTCGAAGGTGATCACTGGCAGCGCTTCCTTCGGCGAAGCCGGCGTAGTGCGTTTCCAGAACTCGGATTTCTGTTCAGTCGCCAGGCGCTTGCGAACATTGTCGTGGGCAATGATTGGCGCTTCGGGACCAAATACCGCGTTGCCACCAGTGTGATCTCCGTGCCAGTGAGTGTTAAGAACGAACTTCAGTTTGCCGTCGCCAAGCGTCTTCAGCGCCGCCTTAATCTTGTCTGCCAACGGCGCAAACTGATCGTCAACGATCAGGATTCCATCAGGACCGACTGAAACGCCGATGTTCCCGCCGGAACCTTCGAGCATGTAGACATTGCCGGCGACCTTGGTGGCTTTGATTTCAACTTTGGAGTAGTCCTGGCCGTGAGTGCGCGTTTCAGCCAAAGCGATGATCAGGAGTCCAAATAGAAGTAGATGCTTTTTCACGATGAAAGTCCTTTAAACAATTGTTGATGACCGGTTGACTCAGTTTAATAGACTTCGCAACAGCGACATCTTTGCGAAACTCTGCGGATCTTCGCGTTCTTTGCGGTTCGATCTCTTTTTCGGAGAACAAAGGCCGTAACCGCAAAGAGCGCAAAGATCCGGAAAGGGCCGCAAAGGATGTGGCAGCGCACTTAGCCCAGTTCCGGATTCTTCAGCACCGCAATAAAAGGCAAATTGCGATAGCGCTCTGCATAGTCCAATCCGTAGCCGACGACAAAGGCATCGGGAATTGGGAAGCCCAGATAGTCGATCTTCACATCTTTTTCGCGACGCTCGTGTTTATCAAGGAGTGCCGCCAGTTTCACGCTGGCCGCGCCCCGAGATTCGAGGTTTGCCAGCAAATAGGAAAGCGTCAGACCGGTGTCCACGATATCTTCAACGACCACGATGTGCCGGCCCTCGATCGGAACATCGAGATCCTTCATGATCCGCACCTCGCCTGACGTCCGCGTCGATGAGCCGTAACTGGAAATGGCCATGAACTCAATACTCAACCGGGTGTCGATGGCCCGCAGCAGATCACTCAAAAAGAAGCAGGCGCCTTTCAGTACGCCGATGAGAAGTGGATTGAGGCCCGCGTAGTCGCGGGTGATTTCAGCTCCGAGTTCCTTGATTCGAGTTTGCAGTCGGGCCTCTGAAAGAAGCACTTCAAGATTAGGATTGCTGAATTCCGATAGGATTTGCGCTGAAGAAGTCGCCACGAGATTAGTCTCCTGCATTCGTTGATGATGATTGAAATGATCTGATGAACCGCTGTTGCGAATGTGCCTTGTGGTGCGACATACTATTGAAGCTCTCCCTATAGGTCAATCTAGCCCGGAATTTTGGACTGTTATATTTTCGCTCTGCCGGGAAAAGGAAACACGTCATTGTCACAAGCTTCGCTCGCGCTCTGTAGACTTGCGCTTTTGCTTTGCGCAATTGGCGTAATCACCGGCGGCGCACATTCGGCCTTTGGCCAGGCTGCCGCGAAGCCGGCACCGATACCGACTCCAGCCCCTGCTGATGCTCACGCTCGAGTAAGCCTCAAATCTGTCGACTCAAGCCTGCCTGACGATCCCGCGGTCGACAAAATGCTCGAAGCCTATGCGCCGAAAGTGAGGGCCCTCAATGAAGTTATCGGCAAACTAAACGGCGATTTGATGAAAGGCGGGATCGGCGCTGGATCGTTGGGCAACTTTGTGGCCGACGCTATTCGTGACCGCGCACAAGCTAAACTCGGGAAGCCGGTCCTGCTGGCCGTCACCAACAGCGGCGGCCTGCGCAGGAATGCGATCACCGCGGGCGACTTGAAGGTCAGTGATATTTTCGAGGTGCTGCCTTTTGAGAATGCCCTCGTCACGCTGGATCTAACTGGGGAGCAGTTACTCCGGTTTATGACGATTGTGCTGTCCAATCGTGACGCTCAATCAGGTGCACGCATCGTCTTTAAGACTAATGATCAGAAGGCCAACGAGCTGGTCTCCGTCAAACTGCGGATCGAAGGCCATGAGAAAGAGATCGACCCGAAGGCGAACTACCCGATCGTTACGATTGATTATCTGGTGAAGCGTGGCGGGGAATACTCGATCCTGCAGGAAGGGAAGAATATGCTGCCGCTTAATCTAACCCTGCGCGATGCAGTAATAGATTATGTCAGGGCGGAGACGGCGGCCGGGCGACCGATCAAGACCACTCTCGATGGCCGTTTCAGCCAGGACAAGGAAGTAACTCAACCAACGCCAGCCGGGAGTGAGCGGCCATAATGATTACAAGACGAAAGTTTCTGGGTACATCACTCGTTGGGGGCGCCGCCTTTTCGTTGTTGCCGTCAGCCTTGTTTACTTCTGCTCATCCAATATCGGATTTTGCCGCTCCGTTGCTACAGCCTGAACTAGGCGAAACCTTAATCACGATTCTGCACACGAATGACACCCACTCTCAAATCGATCCGCTGCCTGACAGCGACAAACTCAATCCGTGCGCTGGCGGAGTGGCGCGGCGAGCTACGCTGGTCAAACAAGTGCGCAACGAAAACCCGAATACATTGATGGTGGATGCCGGCGATGTGTTTCAGGGAACGCCGTACTTCAATTTCTTCAAAGGCGAAGTTGAGTACAAGTCCATGTCGCTGATCGGGTACGACGTGGTTACCCTCGGCAACCATGATTTTGATAACGGCGTGGCCGCGTTGGCGGCGGCGATGAAGTTTGCCAATTTCGAATTCGTCTCCAGCAACTACGACGTAAGAGGGACGCCGATCGAGAGCCGGGTGAAGCCTTACGCTGTGCGTACCTTGGGAGGTGTGCGAGTCGGCGTGATGGGTTTAGGAATTAGCCCGACCGGACTGATTACTCCGGATAATTTCAAGGGCGTCACCTTTCGCGATCCGATCAAGGCTGCCCAGGAAACTGTGCGGACCCTGCGCGAACAGGAACGTTGTAGCCTGGTAGTTTGCGCCTCGCACCTCGGTTACTATCCCACTCCCAAAGGGGATGAGATTGGCGATACTCAGGTGGTGGCCCAGGTCGATGGCATAGACTTTATCGCCAGTGGCCATACGCATACTTTCATGAAGGCGCCAGTGGTAGCCAAACAGCCCCAGGGTGGAACCACAGTTATTTTTCAAGTGGGTAAGAGTGGGATTTACGTAGGCCGCGTAGACATGAGGTTGCGCGATGGGAAAGTGATGGCCGCGGCAGGCCGGTTGCTTGATTTGCGCGACGACTCGCTGTCATAGGACTCCGTTAACACAAACTATGGAAGACAATTCCCAACGCGACCGCATCAGAGCACTCGTCCGCGATGTGCTCGATAAGGCGCTTCCAGAGGATGCTGGGAGTGCTCCTCGCCAAAGCCAGCCCCGAAGTCGATTCATCGACACCGTTCCCAAAACACCAGCGGACACGGTTGATGCCCGGACGATGCGAGACGAGTCATCAAAGACAGTTATCACTGAAGACGACGTTCGCGATCTCAGCGTTGGGGCCGTGCTCCGCATCGGCGAAGGCGCGCGTTTGACACCGCTGGCCGCCGACATCGTAAAAGAGAAGGGAATTGAAATCATTCGCCGAGCCCGTCGGCGCGGCTCTAAGGCGACCCGGATGATTGCGGTGGGCGCCGATCATGGCGGCTTCAAAATGAAGGAAGAGCTGAAGGGTTTCCTTAAAGAGTTGGGGCATCAGGTTCATGACTTTGGTACGAATTCAGAAGACGCAGTGGACTATCCCGACTTTGCATACGCTGTTGCCAGAAGCGTTTCCGAAGGCGCGTCGGATGTGGGGATCGTGATTGATGGCGCGGGAGTCGGAAGCGCCATGACGGCGAATAAGGTTCCTGGGGTGCGGGCTGCGGCTTGCTATTCGCCGGCGGTGGCCCGCAACTCACGCGAGCATAATGGCGCCAACGTTCTTACCTTGGGTAGCAAAACAATCACCAGCGCAGAAATGCGCGAAATTGTTGATGCGTGGTTGTCAACGGAAATGACCGAAGACCGTCATCGGAAACGCGTGGAAAAGATTGACGCAATCGAGCGCCAATATCTTCGGTAGCTCAGTATGCTGAAGCATGTTGTACTTTGGACCGAGGTTTTTAGGAGAAGAAGTCTTTTTAGTCGCACAGAAGAGCGGGGGCAAGCCCGCCTTCCCGACCCTTGAGGTGTCCAGAGTTCAGTTTGTAATCTCCGCTGAAAGGCTTTCAACGTGAAAGCAATGAACAGACCAGGACTCGAGGTCGGGAAGGTGGGCTTGCCCCCGCTCTTTAAAAAGAGCTTTTTGCAAATGCGTCCGGATAACCCCAGACCGGGCCACGTGCTAGAATGCGCGCTCCGGAGTTTCCTAATCACATGACCAGCAACGGCTCGCACAACGGCGATCTCGAACTCTTGATCGATCAGATTACAGACGCAATAGTCGCGCGTCTGAACGGCGACGGCGCGGATCAGGCTTCGCTGTGCGGCTGCACCTCAGAATGCTTTAACCGGTGCCCTGAGCGCATGCATCGGATCATTGACGCCGGAGCCGCGCGCATCGGTTTAGTGTTAGGTCAAACCTCAACTGCGCGAGATTGGGCCAGCCTGATTGATCACACTCTGCTAAAGCCGGAAGCCACTGACGAAGACATCAAGAAGCTTTGTGAAGAGGCGGCCAGGTATCGCTTCGCGTCTGTTTGCGTAAACCCGACCTGGGTGCGTGCCGCTGCCTGCAATCTCCAGGGTACCGGCGTTCCGGTCTGCACCGTGATTGGTTTCCCGCTCGGGGCCACCCTGCCAGACGTGAAAGCGTATGAAGCACGCCGGTCGATCTTTGATGGGGCCCGCGAAGTAGACATGGTGATCAATGTAGGTGCGCTAAAGAGTGGCGACGATTGCCTCGTCGAACATGACATTCGTTCGGTGGTCCAGGTAGCTCACGAATACAGCGTGACCTGCAAGGTGATTATCGAGACCGCTTTGTTAACTGACGATGAAAAGATACGGGCATGCCTCGCTGCTAAGAATGCCGGCGCAGACTTTGTAAAGACGTCCACCGGTTTTTCCAAAGGTGGTGCCACGGTGGCTGACATCGCTTTAATGCGGCGTACTGTTGGGGCAGACCTCGGCGTCAAAGCATCGGGCGGAGTTAAAGGTCTCGACGACGCAAGGGCATTGGTCGAAGCGGGCGCCACCCGCATAGGCGCCAGTGTAGGCGTGAAGATCGCGCAGGAAGCCGCAGGTACTGCCACGGTCGCCGGCAGTTCGAGTTCGTACTAATACCCAGAGTAAATCAGCTGAACACAGTTCGTGCGATTCAATGAGGTCAGGACCACCTCGCGGTAGAGACTGTGTGAAAACTCCTGGTTCTCAGCGCCAAGGGCGCGGAATGTGATAGCCCAGGGCAACGCCCTGGGTAGGGTCATAACAATCCGGAAGCGCTGAAGGCGCGAAATAACAAGTTTCGACTGAAAATCCTCGGGATTCCATTAAGTCCACCCTCATTTCGCGCCTTCAGCGCTAGGAATTCTTTATGCGAGTCCACCAGGGCCGATGGCCCAGGCTGTCTCATTTCGCGCCTTTGGCGCTACGAACCCACAGTTTTCACACAGCCCTCCGGTGGCGGGTGGTACTCACCTCATTGCCTCGCAGTGACCTGTTGCGATTGCCCCTTTTTATCAGCAACGCATTTGACAAGGCACTGTCTCAAGTCGCGGGCTCTTGATACCCGTGACGCTTTGCGTCTATTCTCTTTTCCGAATACCATCCCCCGCAGTCGGTGCGAATCATGCCAGCCAAACATAATCTGCTCGCGGTAATTCTTGGCGGTGGTGCGGGAAAGCGATTGTTTCCGCTCACTCAACAAAGATCGAAACCCGCTGTGCCGCTAGGCGGAAAGTATCGTCTCGTGGATATCGCCATATCCAATTGCATCAACTCCGACGTCTTCAAGATGTTTGTGTTGACGCAGTACAACTCCGCTTCGCTCAATCGACACATCGCCCAAACCTATCGCTTTTCTCAGTTTTCCGCGGGCTTTGTCGACATCCTCGCCGCCGAACAAACCCCCGATAGTCCGCAGTGGTTCCAGGGTACGGCCGACGCCGTGCGTCAGGTATTGCCGCACATTCGCGACTGGGGAATCGACACTCTGCTTATCCTTTCAGGTGACCATCTCTATCGCATGGACTACCGGGACTTCCTCAAGCGGCACTTCGAAAGTAACGCAGACGTGACGGTCTCAGTTACTCCTTGTGACGCCGCGGCTGCGAGCGAGTTTGGCTTACTGAAAGCAGATGCCAGCGGCCGCATTGTTGAGTTCAAAGAGAAACCGAAAGGCGAGGAACTCGAATCCATGCGGGTGGACACGACCAGCCTGGGTCTGAATGCGGAAGAAGCCCAGGCGCGGCCCTTCCTGGCTTCTATGGGAATATACGTTTTCAAGTATGACCAGTTGGAGCAGTTGCTGGCTGAGGAACCGACCTGGGTCGATTTCGGAAGAGAGATTATCCCGGGTGCAATCAAGGGCCGGAATGTCCAGGCACATCTGTTTAGTGGCTACTGGGAAGACATTGGGACAATCAGCGCTTTCTACCGGGCCAATCTCGATCTGACGTCCAAGATTCCCCAGTTTAATCTGTTCGACGCCGAAGCCCCGGTGTTCACCAGGGCCCGTTATTTGCCGCCTTCGAAAATTGAAGAATCGCAGATTCGAGACTCGATCATAAGTGATGGCTGCATTATTACCGGAGCGGCGATCACTAACTCGGTAGTTGGTTTGAGAAGTAGGATCTCGAAAGGCGTACTCATCGATTCTTCTTTTCTGATGGGGGCCGACGCCTATCAGACGATTGAAGAGATGCGCGCCGACCTCGAGGCAGCTATGCCGCGTGTGGGGATAGGGGAGGGGACAGTTATTAACCGCGCGATTATCGACAAGAACGCGCGGATTGGCAGCGGTGTACGCCTGCTCAACGAAGCCAGGGTAGACGAAGCTGATGCCGATGATGGCTCTTATTTTATTCGCGACGGCATTATCATCGTGCCCAAGAACGCGGTGATTAAAGACGGGACCGTCGTCTAAGTAGGAGAGGCATTCCTGCCCGCCCAGGTTTTCTTGAATGAAGTAGCAGGGAAATATCATTTGCCATTTCTCATTTGCCATCGCCGAACCGGGAAATAGCTTCTCAACTAAGAGCCTTTGAGACCTGCAAAAATGGGTCAATGAGAAATGTCAAAGGACAATTGGAAAATCTAGTCTTCCCGGTGAAGTCTTGAACTAATTCAACCCAGGCAGACAGGAATGTCTTACTAAGCAGGGAAGTGCGCGGTGGCTATTGGATGGGGCAAATCTTATGAAGAGCAGATGGAAGAGGCGAACCAGCGCGCCTCGGAAGAGAAGTGGGGCCACAAGCCCGAGGCCTTGCGGATAAAAGAGCAGGCGCTGGAATCCTTGAGGCTTTCTCGAGCCAGAATCGAACAGCAGTTAAGTCGCGCGGTCGTCCCCGCGCATCGAGAGATGCTGATGAAAGCGCTACAAGCAATAGAGAAACAAGCTGATGACTTGTCGCAATCTTCCCCTGGTCAGGTTTAATCCTCAGGTCCCTCCTCCTCTAACCCAGCGGGGATCCCCACGGCTGGAGACTTCAATGTTAGAGACATGATTTACGCTGAAGGCGTTGGCTAATTTAAGCCCAGGGTTTGCTCTGAAACCCTGGGTGCAAAATGCCAAAAGAGATTCTGCGCAACTCTGAAGGAGTTGCGACTGCTTTGCGGTTTGGTCTGGGTCAGTTTGAATTGAATGATGCTGCGTTGCTTTACAGAACCGAGCGCGGTAGCGCCGGATGCTAAGATCAACGCCAAAATACGAAGTGAAATACTCAAACATCGGAACTCGAGTAAAGGATCCGGCGCATCCCCACCCCAGCGGGGCTGCCCCGCCGGGGACCCCGGTCCGCGCTCGGTTCTGTAATGGCCTCGGCCTTTCCTTTGTCAAACTGGCCCACTACCTGCGGTTTGGCGACGGCGGCGCACTCTTTCAGAGTTGCGTCTTCGAGACAAGCGACACGCTGTCAATAGGGTTGCCAACCGCACCCCTTGGGCTTGAATTAGCGAACGCTTCAGCGTTGTTCATTGATGACAACGGGGAAGATAGTTTTGAAACCCTAATGTATAACCTTAATAGGAAGTTCGCGTTGACTCTTACAACGTCAGTCCAGGGTAATTATTGATGCCTCCTAAACCCGCAACGCGCGACTATCATCCAGCCAGAGTCGAGCGCTCCCAAGCCGCTGTGCCGGCAAAGAAGACCGCGAGGCGTAAGATCGTATTACCTAAGGTTCCACCTGAAGATAAACAGGGACTTGAGCTGAACGTGGAAGGGAAGCTGGTCAAGCTTACGAATCTTGGAAAGCTGTTTTGGCCGAAGTTGGGAATAACAAAGCGGGACCTGCTTCAGTATTATGCTGATGTATCACCTTATCTGCTCCCTCACCTGACAGACCGCGCCATGGTGATGAAGCGTTATCCAAATGGCGCTGCTGGCGAATTCTTCTTTATGAAGCGCGCACCATCCCCAAGGCCAGAATGGATTGAGCTCTGCCATATTCAACACTCTTCCGGAAATGTCATCGACTTTCCTATGATCCAGGACCTTGCGTCCCTACTCTGGGTTATTAACCTCGGCTGCATCGACTTGAATCAATGGTACGCACGTTGTGATGATGTAGATCGGCCCGACTACCTCCATTTTGATCTCGATCCCGTTCCTGGCGCCAATTTCAAAAAGGTGACTGAAACCGCGCTGTTGGTGCGTCGAGGCTTGGAGGCACTCAAGATGCCCAGCTATGCGAAGACAACCGGTTCAAAGGGCATTCATGTTTACGTTCCCATTGAGAGAGGTCCGACGCAGAAACAGGTGTGGGGTTTTGCAAAGGAGTTTGCTCACGCCATCGCCAGTCAAGCGCCTGAACTGGTAACGGCGGTCTATGTCGTTTCAAAAAGGCCAAAGGGCAGGGTGCTGGTTGACTATAACCAAAACGCCTGGGGCCGAACTCTGGCCTCGATCTATTCCATCCGGCCGCAGCCCAAAGCCAGCGTCTCAACTCCGGTAAGTTGGAAGGAACTGGAGCAGGGAGTCAGCATCGAGGACTTCAGGATAGACAATGTGCCGGCGCGGGTTCGCCAATTGGGTGATCTGTGGAAGCCACTGCTTTCGAAACGTGGGCGATTTAAACTTGAAGCTTATCTTTAGGTGTTGAGATCTCAGATCTCAGCTCTCAGATCTCAGACAGATTCTTAGAAATTCAGATCGTAACTGAGGTCGAGGCTGCCGCAGTTTGCTCACGCAAAACTTCAGAGGTCGGCGAGCAGACACTTCAGAGAAAACCTTAAGAGAATTTCCACCGATCATTTTCTCCAGACGTTCCGGGGTCCATGGAAGGGCGCTCGTGCATTGCCGTTAACGTCCGTTTAGTAGGCACCGCCCAAAGGTGCCGCGTGGATTCGATATGGACCAGCCTCAAACTATAAACATCTGGACAGTGGGCCATTCAACTCGGTCGGCGGAGGCGTTCAGTGAGACTCTCGATGCGCACCAGATCGAAGCTCTCGTGGATGTCCGGAGCTTTCCGGGGTCCCGTCGATATCCCCATTTCAACAAGCCAGAGCTAGCCGCCTATCTTAATTCAATCGGACTGACCTATTTGCACCTTCCGGCATTAGGCGGTCGACGCCGCCCCGTGCCGAATTCACGCAACACGGCCTGGCAGAATGCATCGTTTAGGGCGTATGCCGATCATATGGAAAGTCAGGAGTTTGAGAAGGGGATTGAGACTTTACTTGAACTGGCTCAAGCCAAGCGGACGGCTATCATGTGCGCTGAGTCTTTGTGGTGGCGTTGTCACAGAAGCCTGATTGCAGATTTCTTGAAAGCGAACAGTGTTGAAGTGATCCACATCCTCACGGCCGAGAAGACCGAGAGCCATCCCTACACTTGGGTTGCGCGAATTGTCGAGGGAAGGCTGTCATATGAGGGGTTGTTGCCAACCTGAGAAGCAGAGGGAGAATAGGACTTATTGGTCGACTGGTCCGTTAGTGTCTGTCAGTTAACCTTTGGCTTTAACTCCCCTTGCTGTGCCAGACCTTTTTCTTACTGCCTTTCTTTCGGCGCTGCACACCAGTGCGATGGGGAATTGTCTTGGGATCGCCAGTCTTCGCCTTCTTGATGTCACCACCCTCGTCTTCCGCAATCTCAGCCAACGTCCGGCGGGTAAGTATTGAAGCCGGGGCGATCTCGGTAACATCTTCTTCAGTTGTGTAATAGTCCTTATGTTTGATCAGAAGCCACTGCCGGTCACGCGTCCTCACTAATACCCACGAGCCTTTTAACTTTTTCCCGTTCAAGGAAAACTTTAACTCGCCCTTCTTCAACGCGGCGCTCACGTCATCAGTCTCCTCCGGTTCGTAAGTGCCGATGTCCCAAACCATCACCGTGCCGCCACCGTATTCCCCTTCCGGTATTACACCTTCAAAATCAGCATAGTCGACCGGGTGGTCCTCGACCTGCATCGCCAATCGCCTGACCTTTGGATCCAGTGAGGGTCCTTTGGGAACAGCCCATGATTTCAGAACCCCGTCTGCCTCCAGGCGGAAATCATAGTGAAGCGCTGACGCACGATGCTTTTGAATAACGAAGAGACGGCCCGTCTTTGTGTGTTTTTCTTCTGGGCCTGGTTCTGGGGTCTTGTTGAAGCGTCTTTTCTTTTTGTATTCAGTTAAAGCAGCCATGTTGGTTGAGGTGAAGCTAATGTGATTCTTTAACTACCCGAGAGCATTAACCGCCAACACGCCAAGGGCTCCAAGTTCGTTAAGTGGATAAAAAGCAGTCCTACTTGGGCAATGACGTACTCAGCTAACTTGCTCTGCCCCGAAGGGGCTGCGGCTCAAAGCCCAGGGTTGCCGCTTCGGGCTACCCTGGGAACTCAAGCAAGAGAGTTTCTCAACCGCAAGGCGGTTGCGTCAGGTGCGCAGGACATCAAGTCGCAACCGCGTTGCGGTTGTAATGTTGTGGATTGCCATTTCCCCAGGGTAGCCGAAGCGGCAACCCTGGGCTTTCAGCCGTAGCCCCTTCGGGGCAAAGGCAAACAGTAGTTCACCCAGACTGGACTGTATGTGAGTATGTCATTGCACTACGTGGCTTGGCCTCATGACGGTTCTCACAAGCTGCATAGCAATCGCCGCTTCAATAAGAGTGAGCGACAGCTGCTTCAGCTCCTGGCTCTTCCGGTAGTTCCTCAAACAGCTTGGACTGAACAGGGTCTAACCCCAATACCTCTCGAACCCGTCCGAAACTGCGCCGGTGAATAGGTAAGGCACCAAGCTCCTTGAGTGCGCGACAATGCTCAGGTGTTGGATAACCTTTATGCGACGCGAAGCCATATCCGCTATAGAGCGCATCCATCTCCAACATATGTGCGTCGCGAGTGGTTTTAGCGATAATCGAGGCTGCGGCAATACTCGCCGAAAGGGCATCACCTCGAATGATGCCGCGCTGAGGCGTGGAGCAATGCGGGATCTTGCGGGCGTCCACCAGAACAAAATCCGGAAGGCAGGTTAGCCCCTGAAGTGCCCGCTGCATCGCCAAAAGGCCGGCATGGTAAATGTTTATTCGGTCAATCTCTTCAACCTCAGCAAAGCCAAAGGACCAACAAATAGCGTCCTGCTTAATCTGAGCTGCCAGTTCCTCGCGGGTCTCATGATCAAGAATCTTCTTGGAGTCGTTTAGGCCACGCAATTTGTAGTTCTTTGGCAAAATCACCGCTCCCGCCACTACCGGACCTGCCAATGGCGCCATTCCCGCTTCATCCACGCCAGCAACCAGCGAGTATCCCTGGGCCCAGAGTTCAATTTCAAACCGCAGCAATGTGTGTAGCCGCTGTCCTTCAGAACGGTTGTTTCGGTAACGACCGCGAATTTGCTTTGCCAGTTGGTGGGCGCCGAGGCGAGTGTCCACATCCAGAGCTTCAAGCAACCCTTTAGGTACGGGTCGGCGACGCTCCAGATAAAGCTGCCGCAGTTCAGGTATGGATCTGTTTAGTATGGTTTCGAGTGAAGGCATGCTACAACGCTCAGAACTTTTACTTTAGTCTTAAGTTTGAATCAACCGGGCGCATCAGAAGTGTTATTCTAAAGCGAAAAGTCTGACTCGGCGAGAGCCGCAAAAGAAAAAACACCTTAACTATTCGGAAACCACGGTTTGCCCACGCTCACCTTATCCAAGAAGCAACGCCGCTTTCTGGGAATTCTGCCACTGGCCTTTTTCAGCGCCCAGGCGATTCACTACTGGCATATCAATGAACTCGGACACATGCTCTGGATGTGTAACGTCGGAAACTTATTGTTAGCGATCGGGCTCTTCCTGGGAGAAGCAAAGTTGGTTAGGGTGGCTGTGATCTGGATGTTGCCCGGTCTGGTAGTTTGGGCTGCTTATGTAGTCCCCACCTGGGGAATGCTCCTAACTGGCCAACTGAGTTTCGGTCAACTGTTTGGAGTGGGTTCCTCGACTATGGCCCACCTTGGAGGTTTTTCTGTCGGGATGCTGGCATTGCAAAAAGTTAGGATGGATTCAAATGCCTGGTTTTACGCCTTCACCTGGTACCTCATGGTCCAACTGCTGTCCCGCATCTTGACACCAGCTGCAATGAACGTAAATCTCTCACACCGAATTCAGAGTGGATGGGAACAAAGGTTTAGCTCCTACTGGAGGTTCTGGCTGGTGCTGACACTGATGGTAGGTCTTTGCTTATGGATCATGGGATTGTTGCTCAAAACTCTATGGCCGGTTTCAACCAAGTCTCAGCGCGCCTTCACTGAAACGAATCCCATCTGAGCCTGCACATCTACGGCTGGCTATTTGCGAGTTTCCGGCGTAGCACGGGGGCTGAGGTTTGGGCGGCTGTATCTGTCGGCGCACCTGAGGGATTGAACACGTAACTGTCCCGCGTGCGCACCGCCAAATTTGGTTGATCCACGCGTACCCTAACCTGCCGGCGTTCTCCCGCTTGAGCCGGGTTCTTCGGGTAATAGCCCAGGCTATACTGACGACGCAGTTCTTCAGCTATCTTTGCGAACGCAGAACCAAGGTTTTGAATTGAGTCGGCCTGATAACTCCGGGCTCCGGTTCGTTCCGAAAGTTCCTGTAAATAGCGATTCGCTAGTTCATAGTCCTGTCGGCTAGTTCCAGGTCCGCCGCGTCCGCCACGGCCATGTCTGCCGCCACCACCACCCCTGCTCACTCCACCGAGGATCTGAGCAAGTATGTCAATCGCAGAAACTGAACCACCGGAAGAACCCGGCCAATTTCCGCCACCCCCGCCGACATCAGCGAAGGTGTCGTATTGCAAAGGATAAACCAGAGCATCGAGTTCCTCTGCATCACGAATGTTGTCGTCATAAGTGGCCCGCCGGCTGGTTGTATCGACACCGTCCGTGAAAAGCACGATAGCCTTGCGACCTGAAATGTGACTTAATTTCTGGTTAATCACCATATCCACGGCGTCGTATAGTCTGGTGCCGTTTCCTGTCTCGGTGCGCTGAATTGCATCACGCAAACGGGCGCGGTTGCTGGTGAACTCTGAAAGGATTTGCACATCATCGTCAAACGACACGACCATGACCTGGTCGTCTGGTCGCAGCTGGTTTACGAATGTGATGGCAGCGTCCTGAATATCCTCAAGTCTAAAACGAGTGGAACCGCTTGTATCAATCATCAACACCAGCGAAAACGGCTTATCAACTGAGGCGAAGAAGGCGACGTTTTGTTCGACCCCTTCCTCCCACAGTCGGAAGTCTTCCTTCTTTAGATTTGGAATGTATCTGCCATCGCGGTCCATAACGCTGACAGGCAACGTGACCAGAGTAGTGTTGACCTTAATGACGTCGCCCGCGTCTACTTCCTCCGGACCATCGTTGACGGGCGCTGCATTAGGTACGGATCCAGGCGTGCGGTTTGCCCCACCCAATACCGGAGGACGGGCAGGCGGCGTTGTACCAGTCACTGATGATTGAGAGTCTTGGCCGACTCGACGGGGACGCGATTGGGCTTGCGAAATTGCGGCGCAAACAGTGAAAACCGCGATGACCAATAAGTAAGAAGAAACAGTTTTGTCGAGGCGGCTATTGATGATCATGGGCAAGCTCCTGAAGTGACCTGATGCGACTATCGCAACACATTTGGATGCACAAACGCGCGATTGGATGCTTAACCTGGCGATCGACCAGAGGAGAGAAGGCTTAGCACGCCCACCATAACGCGGCTGCGGAAATGTGGCAAGGTCGGAAGCGCCTTTTGCTTCTTAGAAATTTCACAGGGCTCATCGCTAAATTGCGCCATTTCCAGCAACCTGTCGCTCGGGCTTCGCCGCCGGACTGGATTGTGCGATGATCCCCCGCTGCAAATTGAACCTATGAAACTAGTCCGACGTCTACATTACTGGTGGTCGCTATTTGTGGCTGGCGCTCTGTTGCTTCTCTTCGGTCCGCCGATCATTTCCATCGCCTGGTTATTACGGAAGCACGAGCTTGTCTATCCGTGGGCGCACTTTGGCGGCCGCAATTGGCTACGTCTAAGCGGTATGAAGGTTCAGGTGATGGGTCTGGAGCATCTCGACCCGAAGGAAACTTATGTGTTCGTGTCGAATCACCGGTCGTATTTAGATACAGCTACACTCTTTATTTATACGGGCCGGCGCCTGGGCCTCCTGGCAAAAAAAGAGTTACTTAATGTTCCGATTCTGGGTTATGGGATGGGGTTCGTAAACATCATGGCGATTGACCGAACCAATCGGGAGCGAGCTTTGAAAACAGTGGAAGCCGCTACTGCTCGAATCCGTTCAGGGATATCCTTTGGAGTGTTTGCTGAGGGCACTCGGGCGAAACCCGGCGAGTTTCTGCCCTTCAAAAAAGGAGCCTTCTACATGGCAGCGAACGCCGGTGTATCCATCGTTCCAATCGCAATCAAGAATACGGACCACCTGATGGGAAAAGGGACTGGCGAAGCCCGACCGGGAACTATCGAAATGATCATGCTGCCGCCGGTTTCAACGGCGGGGGTATCGACCGATGCAGAGGTTACGCATCTGGTTGAGCGCATTCATTCCATAATAGGCACTGAACTCGGTGCTTCGCTAAACCCCAATCCAGTCTAGTTGCGATTATGGCTTGCTCGGACTGCTCAAAGGTGGTTTGGTTTCTTTTTTCGGAGTCTCCACCTCGTCGATTTCGGTTATCTTCACATCTGCCCGGGCAGGAGCAAAATCCGAATATTTGACTTTCATCCGCACATGCAATGTGTTGCCATCCTCGAATAGCAGTTCCTCATCGGCATATGAATACGTGGGAAACCAATATCGGCCGCCAAATTGTTCGCGGTAAGTTTCGACCACGGGAAACTTATTTATCTTTGTTTCCGGCACTCCCTTGCCCTTTGTCTTCACAATCTGTAAATCTTGATCATCAACCCAAACCCGGCCAACAAAGAGACGCTCCTTGCTCTTCTTCGGATCCGGAATCACCTTGGGCGTCACATCAAAGACATGAAGATTTAGTTCATCAATTTTCTCTTTGCCCACATATTTGATGTCATATTTGCTGAGCTTTGATGGTTCCAACGCGAATGGCTGTATGCCACCCAAGTCGTCCAAATCTTCTTGTGTGACTGACCCGAACGAAGGCATCGGAAAGAAACTGATCTTTTCGTAGCGATTTCCCTGGTCGTCAAATGTGAAATAGGACACGCGGTGATATTCCCCCGTAACCTGCCCGCCCATTCCAATACTTTGAAGTACCGCATCGCGCTTAAAAGAGTATTGGTTCAGCGCCAGGCGAAACTCCGTCTCTTTGGCAGTGAAGGCCTTGAGTATGCGGTCGACCTCCGCCGGGGACATGTCACCGGAGGATGCCAAGGCGCCTTGGGCAAAGACCAGCTGAGCACTCACAAAGAGTGAAAACACCACCGCTAGTGCGGATATTACACGGGTTTTGCTAACCATTATCTGATCCTTACTCCCGAGATTCTTATAGGACAACTAGTGCCAAACTAAGTGGAACTGCTGTCAGATGCGCGGGAAGAAATTCATGTTGCCAACAGCCATTCCTTGCTGCCGAGGCTGCGACCACATACTAACCCGTTCTTTGCGTGTGAGGCTGCGCTTTCTTATTGCAAAGTTCCATGCACTTGTTGTAAGGTGCTCCGCATTAAAGAGGTTAATCTCAAGACCGAACCGGAGTGCTGCCAAGAACCCATGCCAATTGAGTCTTTCGGAAGCCCGGGAAAGGCGCTTAGAGTCTATGGGCGAGGGGTAACACAAAACAGTTTCGAAAGGTCCTCACGTCGGTAAAAAGGCAACGTCCTGAAATCCTGTGAACCTCAAGCGCGAAAGCGCTAAACGCAACGCAGAGCGGCCGCGTTGCTACATAGGATGGACGTTACGATCAAGCTTTGGGAGGAGCCTGATCCTAAGCCGGCAAACCGATGATGTGCGCGGCGGTAACTGCTCCCTCTGGGCGGAGTAGTAATACGCCGCCGCGCGCACCCCAGCCGTTAATTGGGGCTACGAGCGACACACACGGTCCCGTCATCCCGTTAAGAGCAGGTTTTGGTCCCACGCGTAGTGGGTCAGTTTGCATTGACTGGTACGACGTTTTTACAGAACCGAGCGCGGTAGCGTCGGATGCCGATAGCTACTCTAAATACTAAGTGGATCACTCATCATTGGAAATCGAGTAAAGGCTCGGGCGCATCCACCACCCCAGCGGGGTTACGCCGCCGGAGACCCGGTTCGCGCTCGGTGCTCTAAGGGCCTCGGCCTGGCCTCGACTGACCCGGTGCCTATTACCCCAGAACACAAGGCGATCTTCAACTCACCCTTTTAGGACGCAAACTCTACGGCCACGCGGTTCGGGATTATTCCTCGCGCAAACCCTTCTTCGAGAATAAGCTTCACGGCTTCGCGGCCACGTTCAGTGTAATCAAGAGTTAGATCATTAACCCACATAGCCACAAATCTATCGGCGAGCGCAGGATCCATATCCCTGGCAAACTGCATCGCGTACTCAAGGGCATCTTCGCGGTTGTCTAAAGAATAACGAATGCTATCCCTCAGACAATCGGACACTTGATGTATAACCTCGGGACCGAGATCGCGCCGAATAGCGTTTCCGCCCATTGGCAATGGTAAACCAGTCTTTTCGTGCCACCACTCACCCAAATCCAATATCTTGTGCAGACCTATTGACTCGTAGAAGAGTTGGCCCTCATGGATCAGAAGGCCGGCATCGCACCTGCCACTCTGAACCGCTTCAATAATCTTGTCGAACGGCACAACCTCATATTGAAAATCGGGATTGAAAATCTTCAGCGCCAGGAAAGCACTGGTTAAGGTGCCGGGAACCGCAATTTTGAGCCGTGATATGTCCTCAGCCTTGCTTAGCTCTCGCGAGACCAGTATCGGCCCATAGTTATCTCCGATCGACGCACCATGTGGCAGCAGGACATACTTGTCGGCGATGTAGGCGTAAGCATGGAAACTGATCGCACTAACATCGTAGGTTCCTCGGAAGGCCTCTTCATTTAATGTTTGAATGTCTTTCAGAACATGAGTGAAGCTAAGATTACCGGTATCGAGTTTATTCGTAGCAAGCCCATAGAACATAAAGGCGTCGTCCGAATCGGGGGAGTGCGCGACTGTAATTGTTTTGGTTTCGGTGATTGTTGACATGACAAATTTCAGTTGGTGGAGTTAGAACCAGTGGTTGGCAGATTAGACCAGGCTTACATTGCCAGGCGCATTAGTTCGGTGGATGGGGTTGTAAACGGTATCGCGTTCGACAGCTTCGAAGCCTGCGTCTTCGATTAGTGTTACCAGGTCGCTGCGAGACATCTTGACCTCATTATTGGATTCAATCGAATAGCTCTCGGAAAGCTCGCCGCCCTCGGTGATGGTGCCGTCGATATCATTGGCGCCGTAGTGCAAGGCGACCTGTGCCAAACGTTTGCCCAGCATTACCCAATAAGCCTTTATGTGTTCGAAATTATCCAGCAATAATCGAGAGACCGCCATAGTCTTTAACGAGTCAACGCCCGAGGGCCCGGGCAAATGAGACAGTTGCGTTTTCTCAGGATAAAAAGCCAGGGGAATAAGACACTGAAAACCTTGTGACTGATCCTGTTGAGCGCGCAAACGCAGTAGGTGGTCAACGCGATCCTCGATTGATTCAATGTGCCCGTAGAGCATCGTCGCGTTTGTTTTTAAACCGGCGGCGTGGAGTTTTCCCGAGAGTTCAAGCCACCGATCCGCGTCACACTTGTGAGCACAAATCATCGACCGGGTTGGCTCCCTAAATATCTCAGCGCCGCCGCCTGGACACGAATCCAGGCCGGCTTCGATCAGCTTCTGGATCACGTCTTCATCGCTCATCTTGTAGAAATGCGCAAAGTGGTCGAATTCAACCATCGTAAAAGCTTTTAAATGAAGCTGAGGGTAGTGACTCTTCAGCGCGGAGAGCAAATCGGTGAAATAACTAAAGGGCAGCTTGGTATTGAGGCCGCCAGTAATGTGAAGTTCGGTTGCGCCTTCCTTAACTGCTTCACCGGCAACGCGCAGACTGTCATCGATGTTGTGCGTGTAAGCGTCAGGTTGCCGCGGCGTGCGGTAAAACCCGCAGAACTTGCAGTCGGCGTAGCAAACGTTGGTTGGGTTCAAGTGGCGGTTGACGTTGAAGTAGGTGGTGCGACCGTGCTTCCGCCGCCGGACGCTGTCGGCCAATTTTCCCAGGGCCGGGAGGTCATCGGTTGCAAAAAGAGCCACTCCATCGTCGAATGAAAGTCGTTCGCCGTTTTCAACCCTGGTTGCCACGGCAGACAGTTTTAGGTCATGAGAGATATTCATGAAAGCGTCCTTAGCAGAGCGGCTCCGCCGAATGTTACGAACAAAATCACACTAACAAGAGCGTTGGTAGTAAAGAAAGCCGCGTTAAGTTTGGTCAAGTCATCTGCTCGCACCAGCCGATGCTGATAAACAAGTAATACCGCCGTCGTGATGACGCCGACGAGAGCGAAAACACCAAGATGTGCGGCCAAGTATAGAGCAATGAGGGCAGCAAAAGCGCCGATATGGAAGAAACGCGCGATCCAAAGGGCGCCGGCAATTCCAAAACGCCTGGGAATCGAATGCAGCCCGGCCTTCAGATCGAAGTCGTAATCCTGGCAGGCGTATAAGACATCGAAACCCGCGGTCCATAAAACAACCACGAGCGAAAGCAGCAGCGGCACCGGACTATCCAGGGAGCCACGAATCGCAATCCAGGCTCCAGTCGGCGCGATTGAGAGACACCAGCCAAGCAATAGATGGGAGAGCAGTGTCCAACGTTTGGAAAAGGAGTAGAGCAACACGCTGGCGAGCGCAACCGGCGCGAGTATCAGGGTCAATCGGTTTAGCATTGCCGCGGCGATGAAAAAGAGAATCGCCGACACCGCCGTAAACGCCCATACAAAACTCACCGATAACAGGCCGGCGGGAAGCGCGCGACTCGCGGTGCGGGGATTGAGCGCGTCATACCTTCGATCAGCTATTCGATTGAACGCCATTGCGGTCGAACGCGCCCCCACCATGGCGAGCGTAATCCAGAGAACCTGCTTGAGAGTTGGCAACCCATTGGCCGCCAGCACGGCGCCGAGAAAAGCGAACGGCAGCGCAAAAAGCGTGTGCTCAATCTTGATCATCTCGAGCGTGGTGCGAATATTACGGAGGAAGGCTGACATAGTTGGCCTAGTTTTCTGGCAGGCTGACAAGTTCGTCCGATTCCTGCAGGCCTTTCCACTGTGACGCGACTGAGTGGGGCACTCCTAAGTGATCAAGAATGCGGAAGACCAGGTGGTCAACCAGTGCCTCAATTGTTTGGGGTCGATGATAGAAGCCCGGACTCGCTGGAATGATGTGGGCGCCGGCGCGGGACAGGCGCAGCATGTTTTCCAGGTGAATGGCGTTGTAGGGTGTTTCGCGCGGAACCAGCACCAGCTTGCGACTCTCTTTCAAGGTCACATCAGCAGCTCGATGGATTAGGTTCGTTCCTGCTCCCGAAGCAATCGCCCCCAGCGTGCCCATCGAACACGGAACGATGACCATGCCTTCCTGAGGATGAGAACCTGACGATGGCCGCGCTGCCATATTATCCAGGCGCTGTAGATGGATCAGCCGCGAATCGTCGGGTAAACCGATCCAGTGATTAATCGCGCCCGCATCGGCATCCCTGAGATCGACTCCAAGTTCAACGCGAGCTACCGTCGTGGCAGCCCCCGAAAGGATCAGATTAATCCGTTCGACCACGCCGCTGGCGGCCATATGCACGAGCGTTCGTTGCGCATAGATTGAACCCGAAGCTCCGGTGATTGCTACTGTAAATTCCATTTCGTGACGCCGTTGATCTTACTTTGCGAATAAGCCAAGCGCAACTGAGGTCAGGAGGCAGGTGCAGGACGCGGGAGCAGTAAGCAGGAGAGAACGGCAGCCACCCAACGGTTGCCGTTTAGAAAGGACACTTGTGTCCCCCGGCGCAGCGGGCAGACAAGTCTGCTTTCTAAACAAGAGTATTTATTTTCTACGGCGGCGCCTACATCTGCCGACTGCCGCTGCCTCCTGTTTTAAGGGTTGATTAGATTGTTAAGCTTTTCCGCCCAATCCTGGTCGAGGTTTTGGAGGATGTTGTATTGCTGAACTGCGGCGTCGCGATTTCCCATGGCCAACAAAGATTTTCCGAGATTGTAATACGCCTTGCCCAGATCAGGTTTCAGCTGTATCGCTTGCCTGAAGGCTGCCACCGCGTCAGTCATAAGATTCATCTCCAGGTAGGCTTCGCCCATGCTGTTAGGTACGTTTGCATCCCCCGGTTTTAAGGCTCCGAGCTGCTTAAACGTCTCAATCGCTTCCGGATACTTTTTCGAGCGCAGATATCTTGAGCCGAGGCGTTCATAGGCGCTTACATAATCGGGTTTTAATTTAATAGCTTGTTTATAAGCCTGAATCTCGTCCTCAGGGCGGCCCCAGTCGCGGTAGACCAAGCCGATCGCGTAATGGGCATCTGCGGCGTTGTACGGATCCAGTCGAATCGCCTGACGGTAATTCTCAGCAGCTTCGCGGTAGTTTTTCAGGTAGTAACTTGCCAGGCCGATATTGAAGTAGGACTCGGCTGACGGACGGAGACTTACGGCTTTTTTCGAAGCCTCTATTGCTTCGGCGTGACGGCCAAGCTTTTCGCGACAAAATCCCGTTTGTGCCCAAGCCTCGGCATAGTTGCCGTCTGACTCCACCGCCTTCTCGAAATATGGCAGCGCCTTTTCGCAGTCATCCTGGGAAAGAAAGCTAAGGCCATCGCGAAACGCCTGTACCGCTTTGGCGCGCTTGTTTCTGCCGCTGGCCGCGACTAGATCCGACAATGACAGCAACGGTCCACTTTGGAGTTGTGAGATACGCTCGGAAGGTATGGCAAAGTTAATGCTCTGGCCGCCCGTTATCTGAAGCGTGGCCACGCCGATTACTTGCCCCTGCATGTTCACCACCGGGCTTCCGCTCGATCCGGGCGAGATCGGCGCAGTGATTTGAATAATTCTGCCAAACGTCGGAATGTCCCTTACTGCCGAGACAATCCCATTCGTGACGCTTCCCTCCAGGCCAAACGGATTTCCAATTACTACGACGCTTTCGCCTTCTTGTGGTGAGGTCCGGTCAAGCAAAAGTGGCCGGACCTGGTTCGTCGGTATCTCAACCTTCAATATGGCAATGTCACCTTCGGCATCCACTGCCACGACGCCTTTGACTGGATAGAGGTTGCCGTTGGAGGAGTGGACCTCAGCTCGGTAGGCGTTATCGATGACGTGGCGGTTGGTGACCACCCGATCGGTGTCTATGAAGAAGCCGCTGCCACGCGACAGTTTCTCACCCTTGATATCGTAAGTTTCAATGGCCACGGCGGATGGCTTGATACGCCGGACCAGTTCCGGAAGCTGGTCCTGCGCCTGGGCCAGGGGACCAATTCCGGCGACCAAAAATAAGAGCCAGATGAACTTCATTGAATGCGTTTTTTGGTCAAGGCGGCAAGCCGCGATTCCGACTCCCGTTTAGAAAGGACACTTGTGTCCCCGCACGGGTGGACAAGTCCACTTTCTAAACAAATGAAATAACTTCGAAAGTTACAGTCCAGCCAGCGCGAGGCCCTGTACGCGCGCGACGATCTCGTTCAGTTTCACGTCCTGACTCGTTTTCGTTGTGCGTTCAAATAGTTCAACCAATCCCTCTGCTGCCTTCTTACCGAGGGTGACGCGATATGGAACGCCGATGAGATCGGCATCCTTAAACTTAACTCCAGCGCGCTCGTCGCGATCATCGAGCAGCACGTCGAGTCCGGCCCGTTGCAGGTCTTTGTAAAGCTTTTCGCCTGACTCTCGAAGTGCAGCATCCTTCACGTTAGTGACAGTCACGATCACATCAAAGGGCGAGAGCGACTTGGGCCAGATGATGCCGGCGTCGTCATGATTCTGCTCGATCGCCGCAGTTATGATGCGTTCGACGCCAATGCCATAGCTTCCCATAACAATCGGCACTGGTTTACCGTCCGGCGTTAGAACAGTCGCACCCATTGAGGCTGAATACTTAGTTCCAAGCTTGAAGATGTGTCCAATCTCCATGGCCTTGTAGACTTCAAGCTTACCTTCGTCGCAACGTGGACAACCTTCGTCAGATACAGCGCTTCGCAAGTCCGCCCACTTGTCCGGTCGAATGTCGCGTTCAATCTCTACGCCGCGCAGGTGATGGTCGTCCTTGTTCGCACCGGTCGTCATATTTCGCCGGTCCTTGAGCGCGAGGTCCGCCACGATCAGGAGCTCAAACTTAGCTTCTTTGGCTCGGTCCTTCGCCCCCACACCACCAAGGCTTCCAGCACCAGCTCCGAGTAGTTCGCGAATTTCTTCCGCGTGAGCAGTCCTAACGGCGGTCGCACCCAGGTTGTCCGCGAGCTTCGTTTCGTGGAGTTGGTGGTCACCACGTAGCAGCACCAGCACGGGTTCTGGTTCATTGTTTATCGTGGCCACATATACGAGCGACTTGATTTGGCGATCCGCCGCCGCGCCTCCGGGAAAAGTGGTCAAATCTTCAATGGTGCGCACACCGGGAGTGGGAAACTCTTCAGGAGCATCAGGTCCCAACGGGTCTTCGACAGCCGCTAAACGCGAGGTAGCTTTTTCTAGATTCGCCGCATAGCCGCAGTTTGCGCAGCTGGCTATCAGGTCCTCGCCGGCATCAGTTTTCGCTACAAACTCGTTTGACGCGGAACCACCCATCGAGCCTGATGACGCTTCTACAATTGAGAACTTGACGCCCGCCCGAGTGAATATCCGTTTGTAGGCTGCCTTCTGATCTTCGAAAGATCGGTCGAGCCCCGCTTCATCAACATCGAACGAATAGGCATCCTTCATGATGAACGTCCGCAGGCGCATGAAACCAGACTTCGGCCTCGGCTCGTCGCGAAACTTGATTTGAATTTGATACCAGATCTGCGGGAGTTGCTTGTAGGAGCGAAGTTCGTTGCGCGCAATTGTCGTAAAGATCTCCTCATGCGTCATGCCCAAACACATGTCGGTCCCCTTGCGATCTTTCAAGCGAAACATGTCATCGCCAATAGCGTCCCAACGACCGGATTCCCTCCAAACTTCAGCGGGGTGGAGGGCCGGCAGGTAGAACTCCTGGCCGCCGACGCGGTTCATCTCTTCGCGCAGGATCTGCATGACCTTCAGAGCCACTCGCTGAGCCAGCGGAAGGTAAGAATAAATTCCCGAGCCAAGCTGGCGAATCATACCGGCCCGCAGCAAGAGTTTATGGGAAATGACTTCGGCGTCAGCCGGATCTTCGCGAAGTGTAGGAATGAAGTATTGTGACCAGCGCATTTGGGTTTTAGCTTATTCTTTCCTGAGATGAATTACCTGTCAGCCATTCTCGCTTAGCAAAAGAGTTAACGCAAACACCTGAATTGAGGTTAGCGAAATGACGTGTCGCGTGATGCGTGCCGTTGCTGGGAGCGCAGGCATCTTGCCTGCAATGAGCGCCGTCAGGCGCGAACAAGCTGGCGGAAACATGATTCCTCGCTTACCAGTCATTATGGAAATCCTTTCGCGTTGCGAGCACTCGTACCGTGATGTACCATCCACGCCTACCACAGTTTTGAATTCGATGGAGATTCATTGAATGAAAATCGCCCTTGCCAGCGATCACGCCGGTTATGCCGAGAAGGAACGGTTGAAACCATTGCTCCTTGAGCTTGGAGTGGAGGTCGCGGACCTTGGAACGGTTTCCGAAGAGTCGGTCGACTACCCTGATTACGCGCGCTTAGTCGCAGAGCAAGTCTCAGGAGGTCACGTCGATCAGGGATTGCTTGTTTGCGGCTCGGGAACCGGAATGGCGATTACGGCGAATAAAGTCCGTGGCGTGCGCGCGGCAGTAGCGTGGTCAGAGGAGACAGCCCGTCTTGCTCGGCAACACAACGATGCAAACGTCTTAGCCATCGGCGCTCGGACCACGCCACCGGAACAGATTCCGGGCATCGTGCGCGTGTGGTTCAGCACAGAGTTTGAAGGTGGGCGACACGCTGACCGAGTCGCCAAGATAGAAGGCGGTAAGCAGTAGGCGGTAAGCAAAAGGCAGTAAGCAGAAGGCAGTAGGCGGTAAGCAGAAGCAGACACAGCAGAGCTGTCGAGCAAATGACCGAAGATCAAAGAACGAAGATCAAAGGACCAAGATCAAAGCACAAAGGACCAGATAAATGACCGACCTTAGAAACGCTCCCCTTTCAGAAGTTGATCCCCTAATTTCCCAGGCTATTGACAACGAAGTCGCCCGACAAGCAGACGGCCTCGAACTGATTGCTTCTGAGAATTTCGTGAGCGAAGCCGTCCTGGAAGCGGCTGGCTCTGTATTCACGAACAAGTATGCCGAAGGCTACCCGACCAAGCGTTACTACGGCGGCTGCGAATGGGCGGATGTGGTTGAACAGGAGGCGATAGATCGCGCGAAACGAATATTCGGCGCGGAGCACGCCAACGTCCAACCTCACAGCGGGGCGCAAGCAAACATGACCGTTTACCTCGCCGCGGTTCAGTATGGCGATCAGATTCTGGGCATGAACCTCTCGCACGGTGGCCATCTAACCCACGGCCATCCGATGAACTTCTCCGGCATCAGTTATAAAGTTGCTGACTATGGAGTATCACGTGAAACGGAGCAGATTGATTACGACGAGCTGCAACGAATCGCGGAGGAGCACAAGCCTAAGCTTCTTGTCTGCGGCGCCTCAGCTTATCCCCGCGTCATCGATTTCGAGCGCATCGGCGAAATTGCTAAAAACGTCGGCGCACGAATGTTCGCCGACATCGCCCATATCGCCGGACCGGTGGCCGCCGGCCTGCATCCTTCTCCGGTGCCGCACGCTGATTACGTAACCACCACCACGCACAAAACTCTTCGCGGTCCACGCGGCGGTCTGATCCTTTGCAAGGAAGAGCACGCGAAAGAGATTGATCGGAAGTTATTTCCCGGTGTCCAGGGTGGTCCACTCGTGCACATCATCGCGGCGAAGGCGGTGGCTTTTGGCGAAGCGCTCCGCGACGACTTCAAAGAGTATCAGCGCCAGATCCTCGCCAATGCAAAAGCGCTGGCAAACGAGTTACAGGAGCAGGGGCTGCGTTTGGTTTCCGGTGGCACTGACAATCACCTTATGCTGGTTGACGTTTGGATGGATGGAAAAGGCATCACCGGCAAAGTCGCGGAGAAAGCACTCGAAGCTGCGAACATCACTGTTAACAAGAACACGATCCCGTTTGACCAGAACAAGCCTTTCGTCGCTTCGGGGTTGCGCATCGGAACACCGGCCGTTACCACGCGCGGAATGAAGGAGCCCGAGATGCAGGAGATCGGCCGACTAATTGCAAATATTATCCATGCGCCCGAATCGGAAGAAGTACGCGACAAGGTGAGAAAGGGTGTTGCTGAATTAGCCGCGCGCTTCCCGCTTTATGCGCAGCGCCTGAAACGCGGGCACCAACCTGAAGCTATGGGCGCGTAAACTGGTTAAGTTCTTATCGAGCAATGAGCGACCTCTCACCAGAACTGGGTAAGACCGAAGGATCGAAAGATCCTTTGTTCACCGCTGAAGGCCTGTTGCCTACTTTTGATGAAGCAAAACTCCTCGAACATTTCAAGGTCTCAGATGAAATAAGGAGTGTATTCTACGAGGAAGAAAACTCCTTCGCCCCGGAACGACCTCAAAACAAACTAAGAAACAAGAGATTCATCAATGTATGGTTCAAGAGTGTGACAATTCGAGGCGTCACATTTCAGGACTGTGTCTTTGAAGATTGCCGGTTGATTGGGACCATTTTTCTGGAGTGTGAGTTCCATGATTGCACATTTAGACGCTGCAATACACACAAGATTCAGTTTCAGCGGACATATATCGATCCCACGTCTTTCATTGAGATGCCGGACAGAAAAAAATACTCCAACATCGGTGTGCACTTGTTCCAACAGCTGTATCGTAATTCGGCTGAAATGCTTCAATCGGATTTTAGCAATTCCGCAGAGTACGAATTCAAGAAATGGCAAAGATATGAACTGAGCTCCAAATGGCGGAACAATGAGCCTCACAAAGGGAGGATCGCTCGAAGGTGGGCGAGTAATTTGTTTTTTTCCCTGGTTTCGGGCTATGGCCTTAAGCCACTTCGAGTCGTCGGATGGTTATTACTGACTCTAGTATGCGTTGTAGTCTTTAATTACAGCTGCTGGACATCCTTCAAATTTCATAGCGGCTCTAATTTGAATGTGGATAATCCATCGCTTCCTTTGGCTGTTTACTACTCTATAGTGACGCTCACCACACTTGGGTACGGGGACATTACGCCGCAATCAGATTTCGGGTTGATCGCTACCTCAACGGAGGTTATCTTCGGCTTAGTCGGACTTGCGATGTTGGCAAGCGCGCTCATTAAGAAAGTATTGAGATGAAATTTATTCCCGAAGGCATTGATGCTGTCGCAGAGTACGGATCTTGGGTGCGAGGCGATTATGACCACCTCAGCGATAGGGACGTCCTGCTGTTATCTGACGATGAAACGGCCCTAGAGGATGCTAGGCTTACATTTTCGAACCGGGGCTACTCCAGTGCCTGTTATAGTTGGACAAAACTAGAATTTCTTGCAGCCAAGAAGGCGTTATTTGTCCAGCACCTCAAGCAAGAATCGAGGATCATTTATGACAAAGGCCGAAGACTCGAGTCACTCTTAGCGGATTACTCGCCCGCGACCTCATATTCAGAGCATATAGACTCGGCACGAAATCTTGTCTATCTCACGCAGTACTTTCCCAATACTGCGGTAGGGATAGGATGGGCATTGGATGTTCTAACAGTCGGATTTAGGAATCTCGCGATCCTTGCACTGGCGAATGAGGGCAAGTATGTATTCTCTTTTTCAGAGCTAATTTCAGGACTTCGCGGCGTCAACTTGATTGCTGTAGATGATGAACCGAGGCTTCTGAATTTAAGAAAGTATAAGTCGAGCTTCAGAAAGAAACAGTTCTCATCGCTGCCCATCAAAGAAACTGTATTCGAGCTACAAAGAATTATCGGCGATACTTTTGATGTCTCTCTTGAACCTCAAGCGGTCTCTGAGGAGTTCTTTCACGACTACTGTTTACATTCTCATAAGGCAGTTCAAACGGCGCAATGGTATCTAAAGGCGAGACTATATGAAGGAGCCTTCTTAGCCTTGAAGCCATCGCCAAAAGAACTTGACGCCGGAACATTATCTCGCTTCCGTGCGGTAGAAGATGCCATAGCAAACCCCTCCTGTTACAGTTCACTATTTTCTAATTCCGCCGAGAACCTGCGTCAAGAAGTGCTCAATCTTGCCCATGAACTGGGTCAGAAAGCGGCTTGAGTTAGAGTGCCTATGGTATGGAAGAAGTTTTTGGACCTGAGGGCTTAATCGCCCAGGCTCATCCTGAATACGAGCATCGTCCTGGCCAAATTGAAATGGCGCGGGCGGTGATGCGTGCGTTTGAAGATCAGAAACATCTGATTGTTGAAGCAGGAACGGGAACTGGGAAGACCCTCGCTTATCTTGTTCCGGCGGTTGCGGCTGCGCTTGGTGGTCGTGGTCGCGTCATCATCTCTACTGGCACCAAGAATCTCCAGGAGCAGCTGATGGAGAAAGACATTCCGTTTCTCCAGGGCGTGCTGCCGAAGGGTTTCAAAGCCGCCTACATGAAGGGGCGAAACAACTACCTTTGCCTCAATCGTCTGGGGCGCGCCGAGAGTTCGCCAGTATTGGAAGGTCTGGAAGAGGTTGAGTATTTCGATGAAGTGGGCCACTGGGCCAAGTCAACACCAACGGGTGATCGCGCGGAGTTGTCAAACCTGCCTGAGTCGCTTTCTTTCTGGCGTCATATCGATGCTCGTTCGGAGACTTGTCTGGGCCAGAAATGCGCTGACTTCGCTCCTTGTTTCATTACCCGTATGCGCGAGCGCGCGCTCGATGCCGACATCATCGTAGTTAATCACCACCTGTTCTTTGCCGACCTGGCATTGCGCAATAGCAACTACGGAAGCGTTTTGCCTGACTATGCGGCGGTCATACTTGACGAGGCACACCTCATTGAAGACGTTGCGTCGGAGTATTTTGGCTCCCAAGTTTCAAACTACCAGGTTGACGATCTGATTCGCGATGTTGGCTACGTTCCCTATGAAGATGCGGAGGCTGATCGTGAGATCACCAAGACTTCCGCTCGGGTGAGTCGGTTCGCTGCCGATTTCTGGATGGGCTTCCGCGACGGCCGTGGCGAAGAGGGCCGTTATCCGATAATCCCCGGCACCTTCGCCAGGCGAAACGGGGACGGCGAGATGAACTCCACGCCGCTCGGCGATCTCTACATGGCGCTCGATGGTGCGTTAGCGCGGCTGGAAACCACTCTGGACGCGCTCAAGGAGAAACCGCCGGAAGTGGACAGCCTGGTCCGTCGAGTCAGACAGGTCAAATTCGACTTGCAGTTTATCGTCACTGGCGCGGACAAAAAGTTCGTCTACTGGACAGAGCGGCGCGGGCGAGGGTTGTTCCTCCGCGCCTCGCCAATTGACGTTTCAGGCTTGTTGGAAGACAAATTGTTCGAGAGGGTCGATACGGTTGTGCTGACCTCCGCTACACTTTCCAGCGCCGGCAACTTTTCTTTTATTCGCGAGCGGCTCGGATTGAATTCCGCGACTGACCTGATTGCCGAATCAACCTTCGACTATCAGACTCAGGCGCTCTTGTATCTCCCGCCAAAGATGCCCGATCCCAGATCTCGTGAATGGGCCGATGCAGCCGCTGACGAAGTAATCAAAATCGTAAACGCAACTGAGGGCCGCGCGTTTGTGCTCTCAACCAGCCTCGCCGGAATGCAATCGTTGTATGACCTGGCGATGCCCGAAATAGACTATCCCTGTTTCCTGCAAGGCAGCTTGTCAAAAGGACGTTTGTTGGAAAGGTTTCGCCAAACTCCGAATGCCGTGCTGTTTGCTACCTCAAGTTTCTGGCAGGGAGTTGACGTGCGTGGTGAACAGCTGTCGTGCGTGATCATAGATAAGCTGCCCTTTGCAGTTCCCACGGATCCGATTGTCGCCGCTCGCCAACGTTACATTGAGGACGAAGGTGGATCGAGCTTCTTTGAATACAGCGTGCCCCAGGCAATCATTAGTTTGAAGCAAGGACTCGGGCGATTGATTCGAAGTACCACAGACCGCGGCGTACTGGCGGTTCTCGATCCGCGACTAACTACCAAGAGTTATGGCCGGTTGTTTTTGAAGAGTTTGCCACAGTGTCGAGTGACCAGGAACATTGGCGACCTCGAACGCATGTTTGAGGACCGAGCGGCAGTTGCGCGATAATGTGGGTTCAGACTCCACTTGTTCTTAACCTCATCAAACCTTTGGAGGAGAATATGAGCCGGGACGAACGCGAAGACCACACGATCTACAAGGTCGTTGTTAACCACGAAGAACAGTATTCGATCTGGCCGGCCGACCGCGAGAACGCGCTCGGCTGGAACGACGTCGGCAAAACCGGCACCAAGGCAGAATGCCTTGCCTACATAGAGGAGGTTTGGACAGATATGCGTCCGCTTAGTTTACGTAAGAAGATGGAAGAAGCGGCAAGGCAGGACTCAAAGGATAAAGACGAATAACGATGCCGGGACAATTCGAAGTGATGATCGAACGCAACTTCTCCAGCGCGCATCAGCTGCGTGGCTATAAGGGGAAGTGTGAGAATCTACATGGACACAATTACCGTATCGAGATCTATGCGCGCGGGAACGAACTCGACAACGTTGGCCTGCTGGTCGATTTCGTTGAGTTGAAGGCGGCCGCCGACGAGGTGGTCCAGTATCTCGATCACCGTAACATTAACGAGCTGGATCCGTTTGTCGAACTTCAGCCTTCTGCTGAAAACCTCGCGAAATATATTCTTGAGCGGATTGCCGCGAAAGTTGATGACGACCGCGTGCAGATCTACAAGGTCAGGTGTTTCGAGACTCCCACCAGCGTCGCCACGTATCAAGTGGTCTAGCCATCGGCCCGAACCGGGAATTGATCTGTTTAGAAAGCGGACTTGTCCGCCAGACGGGGGACACAAGTGTCCTTTCTAAACAATCAAATTTATCCTGCCGTTTGGATCCGCAAGTTCTGTTCAATGGCCTGCCTAGGCTTCGTCAGGAACTGTCGTGATGTTCTGACCGAATATTGGAGGACTACCTTCTGGTTGATGTTCTTCCACTGAACTGTTTTTTGGGACGGGTTTCCTCATGAAAGGCTTCTCGCAGAACGTGAAGAAAAAACCGGCAAAGGCGACGGTCGCGGGAATGACGATTAGCAGTGTATTCAGGACCGGGGGAAGTCTCCAGGTCACAAATCTCCACGACTGCATGATGACTAGTTCGTGCGTGAGATAGAGTGAATAGGAAAACACACCAATCGAGGCAGTGACTGCAACCAATCGAGGAACCAAGCGCCTAAATCTGCCGGCAATTAGTCCCGGTTCTGGCAGTCGCGCTAGCCACGAGCGCTCCGCGTGCACCGCCCGGTTAACCAGAATAAAGAATCCCAATCCCCAAACCGGATGCATCAGTAGCCAGGCGAGATCATGAAGCGTCGTGTCCTTGGGCCAGACGGGCAACAACACTGAAGTAGCCGAGGCCAACACTATCGCCAACCCGCCAATCCATAAGTTTCGACACCACTTCGGCAATTGAATCAAACCGACTGCTGCTTCGACGGCAAGCGCGCCCAGCGCCCAGGTAAACCAATGAGACGCCGCTGCTTCAGGAACCGGTGTGCCAAATCCGGTAGTGAGCCACAGTAAGTGGCCAAAGAAGAACCAGCCGACACGCGCAAGGGCGCAGATTACCAGGGTCGGACCCCAGCCCAAACGCGTACGCAGGAACAGTAAGAGAAAATAGGCAAGATAGAGTTGCTCTTCGATGGCGAGTGTCCAGAAGACTCCGTTGATGCTGTAGCAGGTTTTAGGGTCGAGGTTGTGAAGCATCAGGAGGTGCATCACTACGTCATAAACAAAGAAATGCGTCACGTCGATGCCGACACTCAGTGCCGCCATCAGTAGGAACAGGGCCAAAGCTATTAGGTAGGGAGGGTAGAGCCGGCGAATCCTGCGTCTCCAAAAGGATCCGAAATGTATCGGCTCTGGCTTGCCAGCAGCGCGGGATTTTGCCCACTGCAGGTGAATACAAAAACCGGAGATAACAAAGAAGAGAAAGACACCGATGTAGCCAAATGAACTAACAAACTTAAGCAGGCTGACGGGCCAGCGGAAGAAGTTATTTGGGATCAGGTTCGGAGTCTGAAGCACCGCGTGGTACAAAACGACCCCCAACGCCGCAATGCCGCGCAGTGCATCAATGCTTTGTAAGCGACCACCAATGAGGGAGTCGCTCTGGTTCGGTTTCATTAAGCGGTTGGTAAGCGCAGGAAGCTGGTGTTATGTCGACATCAGAGACGCCACGTCAATGTTGTACTTTCTTATTTTGCTGTAAAGTCGCGGACGATAGATACCCAGAAGGTTTGCTGCCGCTTGCTTGTTTCCTCCGGTGCGCTGAAGCGTTTTCTCAATTACGAGGCGCTCAATGTCTTCCAGCGTCATGTTTGGCGGCACGTCCCAGCCGAGACCTGCGGGCGATCCTTCCGGAAGTGAACCGTTGTCGAAAGGTAAATCCACGGGCTCGATCTTACTTCCCTTGGCCAGTAAGACGGCTCGCTCGATCACGTTTTGTAATTCTCGCACGTTGCCTGGCCACCCGTGCCCAAACAGCCGTTGGTAAGCGGCCTGGGATACACCGTCGATCGCGCGTTCATATTTCTGCTTATACAAGTGCAGGAAGTGTTCGGTCAGAAGCTGTATATCTTCGCTTCTATCACGGAGCGGGGGAACGTGAATAGTGATCGTCGAGATGCGATAGAAAAGATCGTCTCGCAACACCCCATCGCGAATCGCATCGGCGGGCGGGCGGTTGGTTGACGAAATCAGGCGGAAGTCGACGGCGTAGGTTTTTTCTGAACCGATCTTGCGGTAACTCCGCTCCTGCAATACGCGCAAGAGTTTCGGTTGGAGCTCAACCGGCATCTCCGCAATTTCATCAAGCAGTAGAGATCCGCCGGCGGCGTGCTGAACCAGGCCTTCCTTGTCAGCATGCGCGCCCGTAAAAGCGCCCTTCGTATGGCCAAAGAGTTCCGACTCGATCAACTCTTTGGGCAAGGCAGCGCAGTTAACTTTGATAAAAGGTTTCTTGGAACGGAGAGACTGATAATGGATCGCGTTCGCGATTAGTTCCTTGCCGGTTCCCGATTCGCCGACGATCAGAACGTTGGCATCGGACTTCGCCACCGATTCAATCGTTTCATAAATTGTCTGCATCGATTTGGCGGCGCCGATAATGTTGAAATACTCGGAACGAGTTGAGAGTTGCCGCCGCATGCTCGCGTTCTCAGTTAACAACTCACGGTGCTTAAGTGCATTCTCGATTCGCAACTGAAGTTCTTCGAAGTCGAAAGGCTTGTCGACAAAATCAAATGCACCGGCCTTTGTAGCCTCGACAGCCTTCGGGACTGAGCCATGACCCGTCACAACTATTACTTCCGTGGTGGATCGTGCGTCCTTGATGTGACGCATGACTTCGAGTCCATCCATATCGGGCAAATACAAATCACAGATAGCCAAATGATGGCCGCCCTGGTCGAATAATTCGATGGCCTCGGTGCCGGTGGCGGCGGTATCAACCGAATACCCCTCTTCAACGAGGTTCTGCTTGAGCGAGTCCGCCATCGTGGGCTCGTCATCAACAACCAAAATGCGAATGTCCTTTTTGTCCACTAACCGACCTCCCTGGTACTGTTTGTTCTTATTTAGCGGTTTCTTCGGCGTTCATCGCGAAACCAAGTTCTGGTGCTAGCGGAAGGCGCACGCACAACCTGCCGTTTTGCCGTTTGGCCGAGCCTCCATGAGCCTCGATTGCTTTTGCTGCCAGCGACATTCTTATCGCGTCGCTTCCGGCAAATGAATGAAACGGGTCGTTATCCGAAGCATCAAAAACTCGCCACTCAATTAAGCCGTCTCGCCGCGACTCAGTTGCTTCGTGCCTTAGCTGAATCTTCAGCGGCTCTTCCCGTTCTTTGTTAGTTATCATCCTCATGGCCCCGAGAGAAATGGACCGGAGCGCTTCAGCGATGACTGGCGAATCGAATTCACCAACGAGCCTCGCCGCGTCAGATTCGACAACAATAGGCCCCACCAGTGCCCCGGTTGCTCGAGGACTACCGTCCAAATCCGTTGCTACTTCCAGCATCAGCTTGTGCAGATCAATTCCAGGTTGCTTCTTGAGCACCAACGGCTGGCCATACTGCACAATCATGGAAAGGTCGGCCGCAGTCCGGTCTAGCCCACCAATGAGCTTGTTCACGGTTTCCAACTCGTCAGCCGGACGGTCAGATTTTTCCATTCGTCTTCTGAGAAACGTGGCATACAGTTTGAGACCGTTAAGGTGGTTCCGAAGGTCATGGACAATCTGGACCGAGGCCTGACCAAGTAACCACAATGACTCTTTGTCTTGATATTCTGATAGTAATGGCTTCATTAGGTTCCGGAGTTTCTGATCTCATGTCCCTCCGGCCAGTTTGGGGGAACGCACTGGAGGCGTCGCAGTGTACTGATTAAACTCGGACACGAGGATCTAAATTGTCGCGTTTCGGTGCGTGATCTTAGCAAAAAAGGCGAGCGTATTCTAGTGATACAGGCGAACATAACGCTCAAGAGGTGGTACAACTTTGAATTTAGCTCCACAAGCTGCTCAAACCAAAGGGATTGATGCTGCCCAAACCAAGGGGATTGATCTCATGGACTGCCAAGATGCGGTGAAGGTCTTACTGGTCGAGGACACGGAAGACAATCGCCAAATGATGAGAAGGCTGCTTGAGATGAGCGGCTACGAGGTCGTGGAGGCAATCAATGGAGAAGAAGCCGTCAGGCTGGCTTCCGAAGAGCGTCCGGGTATTATTCTGATGGACCTTAGCCTACCCCTGATTGACGGTCTCACGGCGACCCGTCGAATTCGTAAAGTTTCAGGGTTAGGCAAAGTCCCCATTGTTGCAGTATCGGCGCACGACACCGCCGATTTTCACAGCGACGCGCTGTCAGCTGGGTGCAATGCTTACATTACCAAGCCTATCGACTATGCGGAACTGGAGCGGATTGTCCAAAGCTTACTATCGACGAACCACTAGTAATGTGACTTCGCCTCTCCACTTGCATTCAATCGTGGAACCTTTTTCCCGCCACCTTTGTCTAACTCAACAGTATCGGCGAATAAAGGCGACTTTCATCATTGCAAACTTGACCCCGCGGACACTAGAATTCAATGCAATCAACCATGGTTACATCCGAACGACAACTTCCTGAGAAGGATGATTCCCGCCGCAACGTAATAATTGTGGTTGCGCTCGTCGCCGCGGTAGCTATTGGCGCCCTCTTCTATTTTCTGATGCGAGCGAGCAGCTCGCCCACGGTTGAACCAACCCTGGAAGGCGCTTTTCGGCCCGGTTCACCAGAGTTTACCGAGTATGCACCGAAGATTTTTATCGAGGTTCCCGAGGCTGACGAGGCGAAGCGTGCTCTGGGCGACATAATCATGAACCTCCAGACGACCGTGCGTAACTTCACTGGCAGGAACTTAAGTGGACTTGAAATAAGAGGCAGTGTTGTGGACCATCAGGGAAAACCGGTGAGGCAACACACCGTGGTTGTTATTCCGACCAGGCAACCGGAGCTGGAACCTAACCATTCGATGGCGGTACGAATAAGACTCGAAGGGATGACTGACTCCGATGATCGCGCCAACATCAAGGTGGAGGTCACTGGCTTCAAGTTCAAAAACTAACTTTCGTTTGTGACCTTTAGCGTTAGAGATTACGCTGGTCCATAAATAGATCTTCAAGTGACTGCCTTAGAGGCTGCACAGTAACAAGCTTCCCGCCAACTTTTCTTAGAGCCATAATCACTTCGTCCACTTCCGTTTCGTCAGTTACCTCGATCCTCAACCCTGCTGGCGTTGACCTTAATCTAAATTCGTTACCGACAGGCAAATATGGCTTGAGGGTAAGCTCGTCCGTCCCGCTGACCACTACTTCTACCGAGTCGCTTCCTGCTACCTGTTGTCGTAGCTCATTCAAGTATCCTATCTGAGCTAGCCGACCGCTCTTCAAAATTGCAACACGATCGCAGAGCACCTCAATGTCGGACAAGATGTGCGAGCACATAAAGACGGTTTTGCCTTCTTGTCTCAACGTCGAAATGAGATCGCGCACTTCGCGCCGTCCAATCGGATCCAATCCACTCATTGGCTCATCGAGAAACACCACCTCAGGATCATTGATCAGCGCCTGGGCCAAACCAACCCGCTGCAACATGCCTTTGGAAAATTTTCTGAGCTGCGTATTCCATCTCGTCTCATTGAGTCTGACCCGCGCCAGCAGATCTTTCGCCCGTAGAGTTTGTTCCAGTTTTGAAAAACCGAAGATCTGTCCGCAAAATCTTAAGAACTCGAACGCAGTTAGATAGTCGTAGAAGTAAGGATTCTCCGGCAGGTAGCCAATGCGACTATGCATAGAGACCTCCGAGATATCGTGGCCAAGAATCTGCGCGGTACCCGCCGTAGGAAAAATCAAGGTCATGAGGAGCTTCAGAGTCGTAGTCTTTCCGGCGCCGTTGGCCCCCAGGAATCCGAATATCTCGCCTTGATTGACCGTCAGAGAGAGACCGTCTAGCGCGCGCACTCGCCGTTTGCGCCAGAATCCCACTTCGTAGTCTTTGGTTAGGTCCTTGATTTGAACGATCTCATTCATGTATTTCAGTCACCCAAATTTGTATTGGCGTTTCAACGGTTCTCTGTTTCGCAATTAATGAACGATGACCAGCCTCGCTGAAATTCCCTACCTATGGGGTATTTCTGACTCAGGGTCGAGGTCGACGTCACAATTAGAGTTGACCAGGACATAAGCTTTTCCGGAAGGATCCAAAGGCGCGCCGGTTGTATCCAGAGGCAGGCGCAAGGAGCGCAAGACCGGTTGGACCTCCTTCCACGACAGCGGACAACGGTTCGCTTTCGATTGATACAGGGTCAGCACTCGGCGGATTGCTTCTCTTTCATCCAGGGAATCCAGCTGCATCAGTCGCAGCCGTGCCATCTCTTTCACTTTGCTATCTCCAGGTTGCTCATACATGTGGCTATAGATCTCGCGGGCCAGGTTACGGCTGCCGCCTTCAGTGGCCATCCGGGCTTTCATCGCCTCCATCCATCGTGGCGCGCCCGGCTGTGCCGCTCCCTGATCATAGGCTTCACCAGCCGCCTTATAATCTCCCTGCTTCCAATAGATGTAACCCAGCAGGTGATAGAGACGCCATGCGGTCGGATTGGCGGAGATGCCCTTTTTCGTAATCCGAATAGCTTCCTGCATGTCAACTTCAGGGAGGACAATGGCCGCATACTGATAAGGCTCAATGAATTGAGGGTCGAGCGCGGTGGCGGTGTCAAGAAGGGGAGCAAGGAGTCGTAAATCCAGTTGACCCAGGTTTTCTATCTGAACGTTTTCCGGGAGATTCAAGACTTTGCTGCCTACATATTGCAGTGACCTCATCCAATACCAGTCAGCAACAAGACCGTTGAATCCCAAACTCAGCCTCTGCACAGTTTGGCCAGCAAGGTATAGCCTTTCCTCTTCAAACTGGCTGTCGGGTTTTGGCCGATTTGAGTCAAGCCAACGAGCAAGCAACACTACCCCACCAATCCCGAAGGCCATGAGCAACACAAGCCCTAAGATTCGCCGTAATGATCCAATGACGTAGGACTGATTTCTTTCCTTAGTTGTATTCATTTAAAGTTGCGTCGGCTAAAGACGAGCGTCGTGGTAGCTAATATCACCATAATGTACATGAGCGCATACAAAACGGCTCCAATCAGATTCGTTGTGGAAGGTATCTGGCCGTGCGCAGCTGGTGTTATGAAACTGTAGTTAGCTAGATTTGGAAGCAGATAGTAAATCGTTCTAAAGAACAGGCGAGCTGTAGTGCTTCCCAGGGAAGTTCCCAGACCTTTCAGGTCGGAACTGAAGTGACCAATAACGAATACGAAGAAAGTCAGTAGAGCGGAAAGAGCCGGAGAGGAAAAGGAAGAGAAAAGCAGCGCGACCCCTGTCAGAATCATCAACTCAAAATAGATAAGGAGAATCGCCGGCCAAATACTGAGCGCCAGCGGCTCCCATCCTCGATTTACATAGAGGAGTGCAAGAGAGACCCCGGCGCCCATTAACACTACATTAACGAGCAGTGTCAGACAGAGTCCAAGGTACTTTCCGATAATAAACTCACCACGACTTACTGGCTTGGAAAAAATCGCGTAAATGGTACGGCGTTCGATCTCTTTGTAAACCAGTCCAACTCCAACGAAGATGGCTATGAAGACTCCAAACAACAGCATTGCGCTAAGTCCGAGATCGACAATGATCTTGCGTTCCTGTCCGCCGGAGAGCTCGCCAATAAAGATGGCTGCGCCGGTGAGCAGAAGCACAAACAGGACCAGATTGTAAAGAACCCGATCTCTCACTGCCTCCCGAAATGCGTTACGGGCGATTGCAAAGATGCGACCTATCATGTGTTTAGAATATACACGCGCGCGGAATTCGTGTCAGCAGGTGTGACGTACCCGTTTGACGTCCCCGTTTTGGCCGCCAGGACAAAATAAAGGGCTCGAGTCTTCACTCGAACCCAAAAAATTTCCGTGAGTTGGCTGGGCTTAGTTGCCGAGCGCCTGTGCAGCCTTCACTGCCGTCCTGTCAGCATAAGGTGTCAGCGCAGCTGAATCGCCATGTATCACACCATCTTCGGTGACACCGAAGCGCCGCGTCCCGGTTCTGGATACTCCCGCGGTAATAATAGGTATCGCAGTCGCGTAATAAAGTGATGGTACTATTCCTGGTGCACTCGGGGTTACCACGAAGTTATACCCACTCTTCCTGCCTGAGCCAAGGACCTGGTCTGTCAAAGTTTCCAGTGCCAATGCCGACAGATCGCCGTAATCCCCGACACCTGTTGTTGCCTGATAAGTCATTTGGCAACTATGTATGGTGCGCATCGAAGATACCGCCGACCCTTCATTAGCTGCTCGCTTGGAAGCCAGAAGGTTGGGCACCGCGATAGCCATGATGATGCCAAGGATCGCTACGACAATGAGCAGTTCGATTAGAGAGAAACCGACTTCGTTTTCTTTACGCATTTTGAATTCCTAAAAATAAGGGGATGGAGAAAGCCCCATCCCCTCGTAAACCAAGTTGAGCTTTCTTGCTAGTTTCCTAGAGCGGATAGACCATCGCAGGCAGCACGGCTGGCTACTGGGGCTGTTCCGGGTGCGCCTCTCATTACGCCATCTTCGTTGATGCAGAATTGGCGAGTGCCCGACTGTGAAACGCCTGAGTCAACCTGAGGATCCGCCTGTGCAGTGAACTGCGCCTGGACGCCTACGGCGGGTGCTACCGTAGCAGCCATTGTGAAGTTGTATCCGCTCTTGACGCCTGTACCAAGAACCGGATCCACCAGGCTCTGACCTAACAAGTTCGCCGAGCCGTCACCGGAGACGACACCAGCGCCACCGATAGCAGCGAAGGAGCCATTACCGACAGTTGACTGAAAAGTGGCCTGTGAACTGTGGATAGTGCGAAGAGAAGATTGAGCCGAGCCTTCGTTAGCTGCGCGACGTGAAGCGAGAAGGTTAGGGATGGCGATGGCGGCGATGATACCGATAATCGCTACGACGATGAGGAGTTCTATCAGTGAGAAGCCCTCTTGGCGGTTGGTTTTCATTTTCATTCGTGCTCCTTAAAAAAGTTTGTGTAGTTGTTCCTCGCGCCAACGGTCTTGCTCACATGCTGCCGAGCAGAGCGCGAACATCTCGAGGCGCTATATAACAATGGGTGTGCCACGTTAGACAGAAGGGAAAAAGCCTAAGAATTTGAAAGAAATTAGACTCGCACCATCCCCAAAGGCCCACTGGAAGATGGTCGCAATGACAAATTTCGGCAGCAGGCTGATGACGGTTTTAGTCAAAAGAATACTGAAGTCAAGTTTGTCCAGCATGCTTACTTAGTTTGGCTCGTAGTGCATCTTAAAGCCTCGCACAAAATGCAAAGAGGGGATGGAAAAGGTTCCATCCCCTCTTTGGCCAAATTAGAACTTGGAGAACTACTAGTTGCCGAGGGCTGAGAGTGCATTGCAGGCAGTTCGGTCGGCGACCGGAGCTGTTCCGGGTGCGCCTCTCATTACGCCATCCTCGTTGATACAGAACTGACGCGTACCCGATTGGGAAACACCTGAATCAACCTGAGGATCAGCTTGGGCGGTGAACTGCGCTTGCACACCCACTGCGGGCGCGACGGTCGCAGCAATCGTAAAGTTGTAACCGCTCTTGATGCCGGTGGCGAGGACAGGATCCACCAGGCTCTGGCCCGCCAAGGTGGCTCCACCGAGACCGTGTAAAGCGGCCGTGCCCAATCCCCCAAAGGCACCATTGCCGATGGTCGCTTGATAAGTAGCCTGGGAACTGTGGATGGTGCGAAGGGAAGATTGTGCCGAGCCCTCATTGGCGGCGCGACGTGATGCGAGGAGGTTAGGTATAGCGATGGCGGCGATGATGCCGATGATCGCGACTACGATGAGGAGTTCTATCAGTGAGAAACCCTCTTGACGGTTGGAATTGATTTTCATTCGTGCTCCTTGAGAAAAAAGTTGTTTTGTTGCTTGTTCTTCGCGCCAAGTGGTCTCGCTGACGATACTGCCGAGCGGAGCGCGAACATCTGCGGATATTCATCACAAGGCGTGTGCCATCGTGCGCGATACTTGAAAGCGCAACGTTTTACTTGGGCTATTTTGGCTTAATGATTTGTTGAGGCAAGCCGGAATTCGTGTTAATGACAATTTCCGTCATAAACCTTATGACAGTTATCGCCAAGAAGCAGACAGCTGATGCGATGCACTCTATTTGGTGCGCTTTTCTTGAAAGACTTTGTGAGGCCTTCTCTTAACCGGTTAGTTTCCGTGATGGTCAGCTTTTCTATTTCGCGAATCAGCGAACATGCGGGAGTGTTACGGTATCTTGAGAGCCATCAGCCTAGCCTTCACCTGCGGTGGCCGCGAACTCAGACTCGTCGTCGTCCCGTCGGCGGGGTGTTGGGTCAGATGCACGTCGTCGAGGTGTTGACTCGGAGGTGCGTCGATCATCGCGCATCTGCGCCGTCAAGCCGCGTATTCCATGTTTGTCTAGCAAGTGGCGCAGTGATCGAACCGAAAGCGAGAGTAACTCCGCCGCGTTTGTCTGGTTGCCGGTGGTTCGTCTCAACGCCTCCAAAATGTATGTTTTCTCGAGTTGGTCCAAATGAGCTGTGAGGTTTACACCCTCAGCGGGGAATTCGAAGGCTTCGGCTATATGATATGGGTTGTAGTTTGTGATTTTCTCCGGAAAACGCTCAGGTTCAATCGAGTTGGTGGTTTCCAGAGCTACCGCACGTTCAATGGCGTGTTCAAGCTCGCGGACGTTTCCCGGCCAAATGTAGGTTTCCAATAATCGGATCGCACTTTCACTGATGGTCAAAGACCGGCCAGTACCAGCTTGGAACTTTTCAACGAAGTGTTTCGCGAGCTCGGGAATATCTTCAGTCCTTTCGCGCAACGATGGTAACTCGATCGGGATGACGGTAATTCGATAGTAGAGGTCTTCGCGGAAGGTCCCATCCTTTACCATGCTGCTAAGATTTCGGTTTGTAGCAGCAATAACTCGCGTATCAACCACTGTTTCCTCAGTAGCACCCACCGGCCTCAACTTTCGTTCCTGCAAAACGCGCAGCAATTTGACCTGCATCGCAGGCGACATCTCGCCAATTTCATCGAGGAAGATCGTTCCCGTGTTTGCTGCCTCGAAAAGACCTTTTCGATTGGTATTGGCGCCGGTGAATGAGCCCTTTACATAACCAAAGAGTTCTGACTCGAGCAATGTCTCAGTGAATGCGCCGCAGTTAATTGAAACAAATGGTTTCTCAGCTCGAGGGCTCAAGTCATGTATTGCCCTGGCAACCAACTCTTTTCCCGTCCCTGACTCGCCGGTTACCAATACTGTTGACTGAACCTGGGCTACGGTTTCAATCATTTGATAGAGCGCCTGCATTTTGGGAGAGCGGCCGATAATGTTGTTGAGGTGACCCCGGGTTCGTTGCTCATGTATCAGGACTTTGTTTTCTTCAAGTAACGCTTCCTTCTCTTTGATTAAAGAGATCTTTTGCAGCGCTCGGGCGACCGTCTCTTTCAAGAGGTCGTTGTCGAAAGGCTTCTGAATGAAATCGTAAGCGCCCAGCATGAACGCCTCGCGAGCAGTGTCTACATTCGCAAAAGCCGTCATCATGATGACTTCCACATTCGGCAAGAGCTCACGTGCAGCACGCAGCAGCTCGATACCGTTCATATCGGGCATGCGCACGTCTGAGACGATGAGATCCGCAGGAACGCTGCGCAGGAATTCAATTGCTTCGCGGGCGCTGGCGGCCGCACGAACAGTGTGTCCTTCGCGTTGGAAAAGGTGCGTCAAGAACTGTCGCATCCCCAACTCGTCATCGACTATTAGAAGGTTAGCCATATTAGATCGTCAGAAGCTGCAGTCCATTGTCTATTCCGGCAGCTGCCAAGTAAAGATAATGACAGCCATATCAGATGGATATTCATTAAGTTGAATCGCTGACAGTGGACAACTGATCACCCATCTGGTTACCAGGATCTTCCGGCAACTCCATCGTAATCGTCGTTCCTTGTCCCTCACGGCTCCGCACATTAATTGTACCACCATGATCGCGAATGATTTGATAGACAATCGAAAGCCCAAGCCCGGTTCCTCCGGTGGTAGAGGAAAAAGGCTCAAAGAGATGTTCTACCTGTTCTGGTGACATGCCGCATCCGGTATCGGAAAACGTAATTCGCAGGCGGTTGTTCGAGCTGCGTTTGACGCCGGCCTGTAGTGTCCCGCCTGAGGACATGGACTGAAGTGCATTGCGTGCAAGGTTCCAGAACACCTGTTGGAGTTGTTCCGAATCCGCACTAATTAGAAGAGGATTGTCAGGCAAGTCCTCCTTGATGACCTGACTTTCGTTCATTTCCGTACTATGACGCAATAGCGTAAATGTCTGTTTCAACAACTCTCCAACATCGACCTTCGATTGAATGATTGAACGCGGACGGGCATAACTGAGGAAATCGCTGATTATCCGGTTCAAACGATCAGATTCACGAAGGATAATTTCCATCAATTCAGTTTGCGCCGATTCACCTTCCATGTCCGCGCGCAACATCTGAATCGAGCCGCGCATCGCGGCCAGCGGATTACGGATTTCATGAGCAATCGAGGCAGCCATTCGGCCGATGGCTGCCAGCCGATCCTGACGCCGTGCCGTTTCTTCCAGGCCCCGAATCTGGGTGAGATCCTGAAAAGTAATTACTGTCCCGGTGGTATCACCGGATTCGGCAAAAAGGGGGGAAATACTGAAACCAAGACGCAGCCGGAGTCCATCTGCAGTCAGGCAATCGGCTTCAAAGCGCGGTGCTGTATTTGAAACGCTCACTCTATTGAGTGAACGTTTAACTATCTCCTTGATTTCACCGAACAGTATTGACGCATCCTGTCCGCGAACATCCTCTTCCTTATAGCCGGTGATCTCCCCGGCCGCACCGTTAAAAGTGTAGATACGGCCTTGCAAATCTGTTGTCACTACGCCGGATCGTATCGACTCTACGATTCTTTCATGGAGCGCGCGCAGGTTCGCGAGCGATTGAGTAGCCGCCATCAGTCGCACATCAGAGCGGGATTGCCCCTCAGCCAACCGCGATGAGAGCAGGCCAACTATGAGAAACGCGACGTCAAAGAGGCCGATGGCCTGAAATGTTTGAGATCGGCCGGAATCGAGTAATTCGTGGGTAGGATGTTGGCCAAAGCCATTAAGAACTGCCAGCGCGCTAGCCGTAAATGCAAGAGCGCAACCAACCGAAGCAACTATCGCATCTCTCGGTCCGAGGAACAGACTTGAAGCTGAAATAATCAGGATGTAAAGCGAGATGTATGGCGAATGAATGACGTCAGTGGTCCAAACCAGCCACGTCACCAGGAGTATGTCCACGACGAATTGAACTCTCGCTTGAAATAGAAAAGCTCTGGAGAAGCGATGGGCGATCAGGTAAAGGGCGGTGAGGCTGCCAACTATCACAACAGGGAGAAGCATTTGCTTCCAGGCTGTTTGGCCATTGCCCCTCAACCACACGACCCGGCCGGCAAAGAGAAGCAGCCCAGCAGTAAGACGGCCCAGAATAAGCCACCGGAGCTTCTGGGCTAGCGAATAATGTTGTGCGATTGCTTCGTCCTGGGGCATCTCGGGGCAAGCCTATCACAGAGAACCAACCTGAAGGCATATCGATCGTTGGATTCTTAGAGGCTGAAAACGGAGTACAGTAAAAGTCGATCTATTGCGTGGCCTCCGCAGCTAGTTTCGCCAGCTTCTCTCTTGATAGGTGAAAGACTGTCCAATCATCTACGGCCTCAGCCGATAGTCTCTGGTAAAAACGGATTGCCAGTTCATTCCAATTCAGAACTGACCATTCCATTCGAGCGCAATTACGCTCGATGGCTTTTTGGGCCAGAAAGGTAATTAACTTGCGGCCAAGTCCTAATTCGCGAGCTGCCGGACGCACAAAGATGTCTTCCAGGTATAACCCGGGTTGTGCTGAGAAGCTGGTATAGCTGAAATAATAAAGTGCGAACGCCACAGGTTCGTCGCTTTCGCGCGCGATGATAGCTTCAGCGTATGATTTGGGGCCGAAGAGTGTTACTCGCAAACCCTCTTCGGTCGCTGAAACTCTGTCAAGCGCTCGTTCGTATTCGGCTAGCTCCTTGATGAACTTCAGTATCAAGGGTACATCCTCTTCAGTTGCCTGCTCAATGCGAAGTTGTCCGCGTGTAATCATCGTTGTCCTCCTCTGCTCCAGCGGTATATAGAACCACGTTCATAACCTTGGAAGCCATCGATGCTCAAATACAACCGCGGAGGCCTTTGGACCTTCCCCCGAAAGACCGTTTCGCTCGTAGATCATCTGCAGACAGTGCGGGTGACTAAAGACGGCCGGCGCATCGACGTCTCACTTACGATTTCACCAAACAAGGATCAGCTTGGGGCGATCATTGGTGCTTCGACCATTGCGCGCGACATCACCGAACGCAAGCGAGCCGAGCTGGAGGTGATGCATCAACGAAGCGAGCTGGCCCACCTCTCGCGCGTTACGATGCTCGGAGAATTGTCGGGTTCAATGGCGCATGAATTGAACCAGCCGCTGATGGCCATCCTCAGCAACGCTCAGGCCGCCCAACGGTTCATGGCGCGGGACGATATTGACCTTGACGAGGTGCGCGAGATCCTCGCAGACATTGTGGAGCAGGATAAGCGCGCCGGGGAAGTCATCCGTCGATTGCGCCTGCTCCTCAAAAAGGGCAAAGTCTAATTACCCAAGGTCCAATATCTTTCATGCCCCGCTTCTCTTAGAGTGGGCGCGTCGTGAATAAACCTCCGTTCCTGATTGCCGTCGTCGACGACGAAGAACCCATCCGCAAAGCGTTGAAACGCCTGCTGCGTTCGGCGGGCCTGGAAGTGGAGACGTTTCCATCGGGGGTCGAGTTTCTCGAATCTCTGGTGATCCGACGGCCCGATTGCGTGGTGTTGGATCTGCACATGCCGGTAATGAGCGGCTTCGAGGTTCAAGTCCGGCTGGCCAAGTCCGGTCCGTCCGTCCCAGTTGTGGTCATCACTGGACACGATTCTGATGAGACGCGTGCCCAGGCGCTCGCGGGGATGCCCGTGGCCTATCTCCGTAAGCCTGTGAACGTTTAAGTACTGCTGGACGCCATTGAGATCGCGCTGAGCCACAACCTAAGGCCGTAAAGGTCATGAGGTAAGAGCGACAAGAACAATGAAACAGAAAAAGGAAAAGATCGGATGAAATACACAGTCGCTATCAAGTGCTTGTTCCTGCTCCTGATCGTTTCGCTGCCGGCGATGGGCCAGGAGCGAGGCCAGTATCTGCCGGGTTTCGGGGGACTAGACTCGGGGCTTCAGGCACCTGAGGGGGCCACCTATGCAAACTATTTCTTTTGGTACCCTTCCTCGAAATTTAAGAATCAGAATGGGAACAAGGCTCCGATCAATTTTGATCTAAACCTGCTGGCGGATTTCAACGTCCTTGCCTACACGACCAAAGGCAAGTTCCTCGGCGCCACTTACGGAGCGTCCGTCGGAGTGCCCATTCCTAAATACGGCGGTTGACTTCCTCGGCTGGATCTGGGCATTAGCCCCTGGGGCATCGGCGACATTTACGTTGAACCCATCAACCTCGGCTGGAAGCTGAAGCAGGCGGACGTGAAACTGGCGTATGGAATTGTCGCGCCCACCGGAAAATATGGTTCGTCAGCCAGTGGCACTACCACCACCGATTACTGGGGCCATGAAATGACGTTTGCTACCACTGCCTACCTGGATAAGACGAAGCTCACATATAAGGCCGGTTTCTTGCTCGGGCGGATGAACAAAAACTTCATTTGTACGTGGATAAAAGTCGAGGTTGGCATGGGCCCTTATCGCGTGGCGACGTTAGCCATCAAGTCCAGCTTTTTTAAGGCGCATTGAGGGATCGCGAAAGAGGTCAGTATGGGGTGAAGCGAATTCTTTGTTGCCGCTGTTCTTCCCGGTTCAGTTTAAGAGTTTCGGAAATGCGCGGACAAATTCAAGCAGTGGAAACCGTGGCCGATACCGGCCGCCCCCCAGCCGCGCGGCAGGCCCAGCATCTCTGCGAGCGGGTTGGCTCGGACACCAACCGTCCAGATCAACGTATGAGCCTTGATTTCTTCACCCGACTTGAGTCGCACAAAGTTTGGTCCAAATTGACTTCATGTATTCTTCATTCAGTTCCATAGCTAATCGCGCGTTCAGGCCGATCGATACGCTGATACCCGCTTGACGCACAGCACGAAGAGCAGCCATGATTCGGGACCGAATTCGCTCAAGCCTTCTTCCAGGGAACTTGGACCAGCACTGATTACCAAGCTCTCCATGTCGGCCCTTCGGGCGTTGGCACCTATCCGTTGTTAACGCTTCCGCTGGCCTGTATCGTTTGAATCTTTTTTCTGGGGCTAATCAGGTGCAGTTTCAAGATCGCTTCATTTTTGATACCGAGGAGAACCTTGTCTTCATCGACCTTGCTGGGCTACGAATTGAAAGCCGCGAGCAAGTTGATGAGCTGTGCCTGATTACACTAGACATCCTAGAACGGCGGGGCCGCAGATCTTATGGAATTGTCAACTACGAAGGCACTGAGATCGCGCCGGAGATCATGGATTATTACGGTGAGCGAATCAAGGAGATTTATGACCGTTACAGTCTTACTACCGTTCGCTACTCGTCGAGCGGACTCACACGCTCAGTGCTGCGCTACCTGGGCGCTGCGATCGACCTCGAATCGAATATCTTCGCGACCAGGGAGGAAGCCCTACGAGCGATCCAGGAGTTAAAGAACCGCAGCCCGGTGGCGACACAGTTTTCGGCACGACGTTTCATCGACCCGCGCGTCAGCATCCTGGGGAAGCTAGCAATAGGATGGCTTGTTCTTTTCTTTATCCTGGTACTCGCCTATTTCGCGGCTCCGGTTTTGACCGCACGCGAGCTTGGGACGGCAATCATGGTTCTCCTCGCATCGGCTGCTGTCACCAGCGCAATTTTATCTATCGGAGTGATTAAACCGCTGGGGCGAATGGAGGAGTTGGCCAGACGTCTCAGCGTCGGCGGCGTCATAGAAGCAGTGGAAGTCAGTCGCCGGGACGAGGTTGGTCAACTCGCCGGTACATTCAACGATGCCGCTATTCACGTGCAGCAAGAGATCGAACGGCTGAGTGGCCTATATCATATTTCATTGATGATGAGCACGGGTGCCGAGGTGAGCCAAATCTGCGAGCTGTTGACGCGCAAGATCGCAAAACTGCTCGGCGCAGAGATGTGCATCATCCTGCTCTACGATGAACAAGAAAAGCGGATTCACGCCCAACTGCCCGCTTATGGGATTAGCGATGAGCGGGTGCTTCGCCTGCGCGCCGGACTCAAAGAAAAGAGCATCGCCACAGAGGTCTTCAAAACGCGTGAGCCATACCTCACTAATAGCGCCGCTTATGATCCGCTCATCGATCGAACTTCGGCTGAGATGGTCGGGGCGCGGCAGGTGCTCGCCGTACCACTTAAGGCGGGCGAGCACATGTTGGGTACGCTCGAGGTGATCAATAAAGAGGGAGGATTTCTCGAAGAAGAGAAGAGACTGGTGACGATCTTCGCCTCCCAGGCGGCCCACCTGCTCCAGAACGCGCAGCTCTTCGAGCAGGTGCGCGAATCGGAAGAGCGCTACCGGCAAATCTTCGAAAGCGCAGTCGACGGGCTTTACCGAAGTACGCCGGAAGGCAGCATAGTCAACGCCAACCCCGCACTTGCTGCCATGCTCGGCTACGAGACGCCCGAAGAGCTAAATGGCGTGAACCTGATGAGGGATTTATTTATTGATCAGACGGAGGGCCCTCGCGTGTTAAAAGGGTTGGCTGAGTCCGGTCAGGTGCTGGACGTTGAATGTGATCTCCGTCGCCGGTCCGGTGAACCCCTGGCGACACGGATCAGCGTGCGCGTGGTGACGGACGGGGCAGACGGTCGCGCCTCTCACCTGGGTATAGTCAAAGACGTTACCGAGCAGCAGCGCCTGGCGCAGCAACTGATCGTCTCAGAGCGCCTCGCGGTGATAGGCGAAATGGTAGCGGGAGTGGCGCACGAAGTTCGCAATCCGCTCTGCGGTATCACCATTACCCTGAGCGCCCTCTCTCATGATTTCGGAAGTCACGCAAAGGTCAAACCCTACCTCGACGCGGTGGCGACTGAAGTAGATCGCCTCAATTATTTGATGGAGCAACTCCTCGAGCATAGTCGGCCCCTCCGAATTGACGATATTTCCCTGAACGTGGGCGACCTTATTAACGAGGCGATTGGAGAGTTTAGCGCCCAAGCTCGAGCGAAAGGTGTGTCGGTGATCTGTAAATATTCAGACTCGGTACAAGGATTGCGGCTGGACAGGCGGAAGATGCACGGGGTGTTTACGAATCTGATTGAGAATGCGCTGCAGCATGTAGGAGCTGGGGGGCAGGTTCTTATCGCAATTCACTCGCTAAACAGTACTCCGGTTGGCGATGGTCAGCCGCGCGTCCAAATCCAAATTAGTGATACGGGATCGGGAATTGCTCCGGAGAACCTGAACAAAATATTCGAACCCTTCTTCACCACGCGTCCTGATGGGATAGGACTCGGGCTCGCGATCGTGCAGAAGACTATTCACGACCACGGTGGGGTGATTACGGCACGCTCGGATCCAGGCAAAGGGGCCACGTTTATCATCAACCTGCCGTTGGAGAGCAATCAGCATGGTAGCGGCCAAAGAGAAGATTCTAATCATTGATGATCAACCGACGGTTCGCTTCGGCCTGCGCCGGCTGCTCGAGGTCCAGGGCTACCGGGTGTTTGAAGCAGAGACGGGCTCGCAGGCACTCCCGCTGGTCACTGAGAATTCACCCCAACTGATCATGCTCGACCTGCGCCTACCGGATGTAGATGGGATCGATCTGCTACCGCGTATCCAAGCCATTGATGATGCCGTACCGGTAATCATACTCACCGCACACGGCACGATTGAGACGGCCATTCGCGCCCTCAAGAACGGGGCGGAGAACTTCCTCACTAAGCCGTTCGACGGTGAAGGTCTGTTGATTCTGATCTCGAAGACCCTGGAGCAGAGCCGCTCGCGGCGCGAACGCCTACTGATGGGTTTGGCCGAAGGGCGGGTCGCCGCTGAATACTATCTGGGGCAAAGCGAATCCATGGCCAGCATCCATCAAACTGTCGAAAGGCTTGCGCCTTCCGACACTACCGTACTGCTGCAGGGTGAGACTGGGACAGGCAAAGGAATCGTCGCGCACCTCATTCACCGCTTGAGCCAGCGAAGTGATAAGCCCTTCGTCACAGTCAACTGTGCCGGTTTCACTCGTGAGTTGCTCGAATCCGAACTCTTCGGCCACGAAAAAGGGGCCTTTACCGGCGCCGTCGCCAACAAGCCCGGGCTCCTCGAACTGGCCCACGAAGGAACTATTTTTTTCGACGAAGTTGCGGAGATGGAGCCTTCTATCCAGGGGAAGTTTTTGCACGTCCTGGAGCAGAGGAAGTTTCGGCGTGTTGGAGGTGTACAGGAGAAAGAGGTCGACGTTCGAATAATCGCCGCCACCAACAAAAACCTTCCAGACGAGATCAGCAAGCAGCGTTTCCGAGAAGACTTATTCTACCGTCTGAGTGTCTTGCCGGTGACATTGCCGCCGCTTCGGGATCGACCAAAAGACATTCTTCCCCTGGTTGATCACTTCATCAAGCACTTCAACCAGAAATTGAACCGAAGCGTACAGAGTGTGACACCTAAGTCCGAAGCGCTATTGATGAGTTACCACTGGCCGGGCAACGTCCGCGAACTACGCAATGTAGTTGAGCGCGCCATGATTCTGTGCGAAGGCGATCGCATCCATGCAACCGATCTGCCTTTGGGCGTGTCGGCAGCATTAGAAGCGAGACCAAAGAAGAAGGGGGAACAGTTTCTCTCGCTTGATGAGGTCGAGCACCTGCACATTCAGGAGGTGTTCGAGAGCACAGGCCGCAACCACACAAGAACGTGCGACATCCTCGGCATCACACGGCCCACGCTGTATAGCAAGCTCCGCCGCTACGATCTCGACTCAGCGTGAATCCTAATAACAATGCCTCCGCCAAATCTCCCGAGAATGTAAATCAGACATTCGTTGGGACGCCCCCCTCTCAGGGTGTAAAATTCTTTACCACTGAACGTCTTGATGCGTAAAAATAATTTACACCCTACGCGCCTAACCTTCGCCAAGTCATCTGTTTTTAACGCCCCACCATCGATGCCTCGCTTCATGAATAACTGAAGGTCGCGTAAACATGCGACAGCAAAGGAAGGAATTCAAGCCGGCGCGAGCCTTGGAATGATAGTTGCCAAACCGAACTATTGTTGCTCTGCAATTCCATTCGGGTCTAGTCACCATTTTGTGCCTTGCCACCGCATTTTGTTTTCTTTATTGAAGGAGGAAAGCCCTTGATCTCCAGAAAAAAGTTTGCGTTCCTATCGATCCTTTTTCTGCTGGCCGGTTCCTGCGTGTCAGTGATGGCTCAGAGTCAGACCACGGGTCGTATTACTGGAACGATTAGAGACCCGCAGGGTGCAGTTGTCGCCGGTGCGGCCATAACCGTCACCAATAAAGCAACGGGCGAGGAGCGTTCGGCGGTGACCGACGATAGCGGCGTTTTCTCGGTGCCGCTCTTGCCGCCCGGAGATTATAAAGTACACATCTCGGCACAAGGCTTTAGCCCGGCGGTAGTCGAAAGTGTCAGGGTCGCGATCACCGAGTCCGCGACCATCAATGCCGATCTAAAGGTCGGTGACGTAACCGGAACAACCGTCATTGTTACTGATACCGCTACGCTGGTCCAGACCGACAGCTCGCAGCTTGGTCGCGTCATCGGCACGCGCCCGGTCTCGGAGTTGCCATTGGGGACGCGCAACTTCACGCAGTTGCTTGGTCTGACTCCGGGAGCGGCGACTTACCTGCCGGACAACACAGCGGTGGGACGCGGGTCGCAGAACATTTCGGTCAATGGCGGCCGCGTAACGAACAACAACTACCAAATCAACGGCATCGACGCTAACTCCATCGGCACCAACTCAGCACCTTCGCTCTCCGTGCCGGCCCCGGAAACGATCCAGGAGTTTAAGGTCCAGACTTCTCTCTATGACGCCACCTTCGGGCGCTCGGGCGGCGGCAACTTGCAGGTCCTGACCAAGAGCGGCGGCAACGAATTTCACGGCGCTGTCTACGATTATTTTCGCAACGGGGCTCTCAACGCCAACAACCCGTTCTTGAAGGCAGCGGGCGTAGCGCGGCCCGTCCTCAGCCGAAATGTCTTTGGCGGCACCCTCGGCGGCCCAATAAAAAAGGACAAGGCATTCTTCTTCGTCTCTTATCAAAACACGCACGAGCGCAACGGCGCTTCGATCATCAGCAGTCTCTCGTCCAACATCCTCGTCGCGCCAGGTCTGACTAATGACCGTTCGAACGCGACGTTGCTCGCGACG
>JANNJZ010000372.1:0-2161 GCA_031396065.1 Pyrinomonadaceae bacterium
GGTCGCCTTGGTCGGCCTTCATCATGGCCTGGGCCGCGACGTAGATCGAGGCGGGGTCGGCGTTTTCCGCAGCCTGGACCGCTTCGTCGTAGGCGCCCGACTGGAACAGGCGCTGCACGTCCGGCCTTTGGCCACCGGCGAATGCTGAGCTGGCGAGCAGGTTTGAGCTGGCGAGCAGTTGCTTCACGCTAGCGAAAGAACCGGACCAAAGTCGGTACTCTAAACACCTCCGCTGGCACAACACGCGCATCCTGCGTAGAATGCGCGTCAGATGCTTTCCGGAGGAGTAATCATCAATTGAGCACCGCAGAACCGGCATGTTACAGCACACCGGAAGAATCTGGTTTGCGAGTCGAATCTCTTCCTTTCGATCGCATCCCCCAACAATCGCGCCTCTTCCTTGATTACTTGCGCGACCCTCTGGCGCTGGCTGAGTTTTACCCCGAAGCAGTCCGCTTTCATCACGAACTCCCCAGCCGCGCTGCGAGAGTCCTGGCCGCCCATAAAGCCGATCGGGGTCTGTTGTGCGACGCGCTCGCCGACATGAATTCTAATTGGGGCGCCGGCGAGGAGACTCTAAAAAACATTCAGCTCTTGCGCGACTCAGATTGCATTGCGGTAGTTTCCGGTCAGCAGGCAGGGTTGTGCTCAGGGCCGCTTTACACGATCTACAAAGCGCTCTCGGCCGTAAAGCTTGCCGGCTGCCTGAGCCAGCGCAAAACCAAGGCAGTTCCCGTTTTCTGGATGGCGACTGAGGACCACGATTTTGCCGAGGTAGCCAAAGCGGAGTTTATCGCCCGCGACTGTCGCCTCGCTGAGGTTGAAGTCCCGTCGGAATTACACCGAGAGGGACAGCCGGTGGGCCGGGTGGTAATAGACCACTCGATCGATGCGGTGCTGAATCAACTACTCGAAACCCTGCCCAGTTCCGAATTCACTCCCGATCTGGAAACCGGGTTGCGCGATGCTTACCGTCCGGGTCGCGGTTACGGTGAAGCATTTGCCCGGATGATCACTTCGCTGCTGGGCCGGCACGGCCTGGTCCTCCTCGATCCTCTCGATCAGAGATTGAAGACTTTGGCAGCGCCGCTGTATGCGGCTGCGGCCGCGCGGGCACCTGAAATTGCGTCAGCCATCGAAGTGCGGAGTCGCAAACTGGTGGAGGCTGGTTACCACGCCCAGGTCACCGCCTCAGAAAATTCGTTCCCTTTGTTCCTGCATGACGAGGACGGGGCGCGCCACGCGATGATCCGCAAGGCAGACGGTCGCTACACGACCAAGACTGATGATCGAGCTTACCCAGTTGAGGAACTCTCGAGTCTGGCTCTGGCCCAACCGGAACGCTTCAGTCCAAACGTCACCCTGCGCGCCGTGGTCCAGGATTATCTGCTGCCGACGATTGCCTACTATGGAGGCGCCGCTGAAATTGCTTACTTTGCTCAAACCAGCGAAGTCTATCGTTTGCTGGATCGGCCCGTGACGCCAATTCTGCCCCGCTCGAGTCTGACGATGGTTGAGCGACATACCGGCCGGCTCCTGGAAAAATACGGTTTGAATCTGGTGGACCTATTTGCCGGTCCAGAGACCGTGCTGGCTCGGGTAGTGGAGGAACACCTCGGCGCGGAAACCGCCAAGTCGTTTGCCAAAGCCGAGGGGGCAATTAATCGTGAGTTGGATGATCTGCGCGAGCAACTGCGCACTATCGATCCGACCTTAGCGGATGCTCTGGAAACCGGCCGGCGAAAGATCAACTATCAACTTGAAGGCTTACGCACGCGCTATCATCGCGCGCAAATGTCGCGAGATGAAGCCGCCCATCGCCAACTACAACGGGCGTTTGAACAACTGTTCCCGCATAAGACGCTGCAAGAGCGCCACATCAACGTGACCTCACTGCTGTCGCGACACGGCCGTTACGTGGTGGACTGGATCTACAACGCGATCAATATCGGATCGAATGACCATCAGATAGTTTACTTGTGAACGGTACGACGGTGGCTGGCCGGAGCAACTCCTTGGAGTGCGGTGACCTGTCACCGCTTTGGCCTTCGGCGGCCTGGCGCCGTAGTCCCAAAGTAGACTCAACCGAATCGTGGTCGCGACAGGTCGCGACCGACCAAAGCGGTGACAGGTCTCCGCACTCCAAAGAGCTGCACTGCCG
>JANNJZ010000430.1:0-13134 GCA_031396065.1 Pyrinomonadaceae bacterium
GTGGAATCTACTCTGCGACAGGTGAGAAGCGAAGGGCTCTTGGAATACCTTTTAACAGCACTACCGTCTATCGTACCTTGGGTGACGATCACGGAAGAGCGAGTTTTTGTCTTCATTTTACTGAATCGAACCCTGATAATGTCGTACCTTTACGCGTTCTTTGAAGAGTGGCTGGACAACTGAGTGTTTTAATGCAAGAGCTCTTGCATTGACGGATTTACAATTCTGGCTAAAATCCTCTCAACCGGTGTCTGGTTGCTGGGGTGAGGACAGTAACCGATAGAGGCGAAAGCCTCCACCAACCGATATGAGCCCTGGCCCAAAACCGGGGCTTTCGGTTTTTATGAGGGTTATAGACGCTGGTGTCCACTTTTGTACTGTAATTGGCACATTGGACGATTGGCGAAAATTATCGAAAATGCTATTCTCCGCGACATGGCCTCCTGCATCGTTCGTTTGTAGAGATCGAGGTTTACAGTGCGGTTACCTAAAAGTCCTGACAGTATTACCTAAAAGTCATGACAGGGTCTTCTGGATTTTGTGTCATTAGGGTTTGGTAACGTCACTCATGCTGCTCACGAATTCACCTTTCGAGAACTATCCCTTTTTGAGTTACACCGTAAGGAGATTTACTCGGCCGGCTCCGAAACTCCAGTACTGATTTTTCTGTTAGTAGATTTGGGTAATGTGTACGCGTTGTCAGGTTTACGTAACCTGACTGTCCGGCGTCTGCTGTATGGCGGCATGGGCGATTCCCCGCAGCATCCCTCCAAAGACCAATTGGTGCAGTGGAAAGAGCGCATACCAATAGGCCCTGCCGAACAGACCCACCGGATCAAAGATTGCGGTCTGACGAATAGTTGTTATCGGACCGTCACCTGTGACTTCGAACTCCAACCACGCGCGGCCGGGTAATTTCATCTCGGCGACGAGCCGCAGCAAATGATTCTGCTCCAGCTTCTCCACGCGCCAGAAATCGACTGTGTCGCCAATGCGCAGGGCCGTTGGCGAACGTCGTCCTCTTCTCATGCCCGTGCCCCCCGAGAGCAGGTCGAGGAAACCGCGCAACTGCCAAAGCCAGTTCCACGCGTACCAACCTGTGTGCCCACCGATTTTGAGAATCGGCTTGAAGGCGGCAGCAGCGGTGGCGGCTACGCTCACCACCCGCGAATCAACCAGTCGTGAACCGAACTGCTCGCCGCCCCACGACGGTAGCTTTCCCGACGAAGATAGGGCGTCGGACCAGCGCGTTTCCGCAAACTCTTGTTCTTCGCTGGCGAAGGCGCGGCGCACTGCTTCGTCAATGCCCATTGGACGGATCGCAAAGACCTGCGAGGCGGCGCAATCCCGAACAACGGTGGAGTGGACGATGCTTTCAATGAGTTTGCGCCCGATGCGAGCGTACAAAGGCGTGATCAGCCCAAGCCACAAACTCGAGACGTACGGCGTGAGGACTGGCACGCGGATCATTCGTATTCGCCGACCACGGTGCCGAGCATAGATGCGCATGATATCCGCATACGATACCTGGTCAGCGCCCCCGATTTCGTACACGCGGTATTCGGAGACAGCGAGTAGCAGTGCTGCTGTCAGGTAATGCAGCAGGTCGTCGATCGCAATGGGCTGTGCTGGTACAGTGACCCACTTTGGAGTGATCATGATCGGCAGCCGCTCAACTAGCGAACGAATCATCTCAAACGAGAGACTGCCGGAACCGATGACAATCGAAGCGCGAAACTCAAGCACCGGTACACCCGACTCACGCAAGATCTGTCCGACTTCCTGCCGGCTGCGCAGATGGGCTGAGAGCACCTCTTCGTGGTCGCCCAGTCCGCCGAGATAGATGATCCGGGGTACACCCGCCGCCTTGGCGGCCGCGCCGAAATTTCGCGCCCCTTCCCTATCCGCTTCTTCAAAAGAGCCGCTGGTTCCCATCGAGTGGACCAGGTAGTACGCGGCCTCGATCCCGCATAGCGCGGCATCGAGACTCGGGCGGTCGAGCACATCACCGGTCACTACTTCCGTAGCAGGACTTGCCCTTTGCTTCAGACCCTCGGGCCGTCGGGCCAGGCAACGCACACGATGACCCTGCTGTTCCAACAAGTTTAGCAGTCGCCCGCCCACATAACCGGTGGCACCCGTGAGAAGAATGAACATCTTGCCCTCGCCCCCTGCCTTTATCAAGGTAGTGTGATCTAAAACTCTCTGCCTTTCCTGTGTTCTCCGCGTCTCTGCGCAGCGCTTGTATTTGTTTGCGCAGGCAGTCGAGCATCAGGGGGCAGTTCTGATCTGGGTAAAGCGGCGACTAAAGGCTTGCCAACGTTTGATTGGGCCTTGGTCGTCGGGGCGAACCGGGTACTACTGAAACCAACGCTCGGCTCTGATTAAGTCTGCCCGACGACAGTTCCGGCAAAGGGGGCGCAAGGAGTGCAGGACTCTTCAGTTGGGCGTGCGTAGATAGATCTGAGCCGTTTGTCAGCACACTCTACTTCCAAGGCGACTGCCATAATAGTACTCCGTTCTGAACGCCATGTCAGGAGATTTAGTTAATATGTGCGCGCTGTCAGGAGAATTACGTGACGAGCTTGATCTGAAACGGACACGACTGTTGCTATATCTTGCAGCAATTAGCGAGCGGATTGTGTCATGAGATTTACGTAACCGGACTTTTACGGCATTCGGTTGAGGTCGAAGCGGAGACCTCTTCGAGGCTGCTGTTTTGGCAGTAAGGTCTTTCAAACAGCACCATTGCGAGCCTGGAGAGCTAAGCAAGATAGAAGTCGAGATTCGGAGTTCCATCACGCATACCGTCACCTTGAAGAAATCCATTCTTGGCTGCAGGATTACTGCTTCCGGCGAGACTTAGACGAACGCCTCAGTCCTTGATATTTCACTTTGCCGGGTAGCTTATCCGGCAGGTCCAATTCATCGTCAACAATGTCTTCCATGTGTATGCCGGCCACACGCGCATACTGCAACAACACCGGCAGAGGAGGCTCAGCTTCTCCCAGCTCAAACTCCGAGACCCTTCTGTAGTCAATGACATCTTCAAAACCTAAGAGACGAAGTAGTTGAGGCTGCGATAGGGCGAGGCCATCTCGAATCCTCAGGAGTTTTTCAGCCAAGCGTGCCGGCTTCATGCGCGCCTTTCGTCCCATCAGGAGTTACCTCCCGCGAGACGACACTTGTTCTTATCCCTATATAGAGATAAACTGCTCTTCCGAATACGATACGCCGTGAGTAGGAACCTTCCATGCTCGACGGCGATGCTCATCTCTCGGATTGACAGGATGGTGAGCTACGAATTTGGCCGTTGCGAGATTATCAAAGAATAGAGCGTCCAGAGAATAACAGAACGCGAGTCCTTTGATCATTAGATTCCTCGACCGTCAATCGCGTTGATGCTTGTCCTGCGGCGGTTCCTGCACGAGACGAAGTGATTGAGGTCTGGCACGGCTCCTGCCCAGATACAGGGAGTGAACCAGTGCCGACGGGCCGCTGCGGGGGGTGAGGACGCGGCGGCCTCATTTCTTGAGTTCTTAAGAACGATGAAGGCTCGATATTTTTAGTAGACGTATCAGCCTTTAGGAGTTGGCGACTTTCCAGAATCGGCAATGAGTCGAGAGCTGGAAATGAGCGAGGCAAAGGTCCTTGGAGACTTGCTGTTGGGCATTTCCCCGACCGCGCCTCGCTTCGACCTCGGTCTGGGTGTGACGGCTTCTGAAGCAGCAGGCCTATAGTAAGACGTTCATGATAGGTCTAGCGTTCCTCTCATTTTACGCTCCCCTTAATTGGGCCTTTACATGACGCTCGATGAACTCAAGTTAGAAGCACAATCTGTGCTTGACGATCTTTCGGCTACGAACCAAATCCCTTTCCAGCTAACAGCCCACAAAGTTGAATCCTTGGGGCTGGAGGAGTACATAGTCCGCTTTGACGATGGTCGGATACACTCGGTGGACGTTTCCTGGGAGAGCCACGTCTCCTTCAAGGAGGCAGTCAGCGTTGCTGTGTTGGCTCGCGTAGCAAGGTTGAGGCGCCCTAAGGACTAGCTCAGACAAAGGAACTGGAATGGACCACACGGTATAACCAATTCAAGAATCTGCATCAATTCGGCGGAGCTAGTGAGAGCGTGAGCATTGCTCTTGGCGTTGGTTCGATATAAGGAGGGAGCAGCCGACGTGAGGAAGGTTGCATTGCCCAGTGGGCGCTGGCGTTGTGAGTGTCGGTGACGCCCTTTGTCTGTTCAGATCTTCGCACACGTTGATTGAGATAAACCCCTTAATGAAACATAAATTAAGGAGTAAAGCCGATCTCCGACCAGTACTGCGTAACTTCGTCGAGGGGTTTGTCTTTTAGGGTGGCGTACCATTTGGAAATGGTAATAGCAGTTAAGTCGATATTTTTTTGTACTGCCTCATCGATGCCTTTGGGTGCCGTGTCGGGCCGACCTTTTGGTCCCTTCCAGATGATTATTCTCGTGGTAGTTGGGAGTTGGTGTTCGAGTGAGTCTTGGGTGCGCTGAGCTATAAGCCTGGCTAACTGACGGCAGACGGCCGGATTCGTTCTGTGATCGGAATCGAAGCCAATAAAGGCGTCATATGGTCTGCCGGCAGCGATCATCTCAGAGTGTGAGCAGCTTACGCCGGTGGTTGCGATTACCCGAGCCCTTGGTTTGAATCTTACGAAGGCCTCTGCTTTAAGTGCGCCTTCGGTGTAGAGAACGTTTGCGCCGGCGGGAAGGTCTTTAGGTCGGAACGTAAAGTGGATTGGTGTTCCGGAACTGGTGCCGCGGCGCTCTTTTGGAGAGGCGAGCCAACGATATTTCTTCCCGTCTTGGGGGATGTCGTCAGGGTGTAGTCGAATCTGACATGCTTGAATACAGCCTTCTGCGTCTTTGTATGGGATTACGAGAATGGGCATGTGGTAGCTTCTCGGTTTCCATATATGGACCATGCCTGACGGTTCTTGCCAGAAACCGGGAATACCGACGACGCCGGCACTTGAATACAGCTTGCCGTAGTTTGGAAAGTTGGTGAGTACAAAGGAGCGCAAGGCCGCGGCGAGAGCTGCGCGTTCTTTTTGTGTGGGCGGCAGTGCGCCGTAGTTTGGAATCTGCCGAGCCGATAGGCCTCGGGATAGCAGGCCGCCAGGTCCGCTGACGAGTCGAGGGTAGTAGTTTGAGGCAGGGGAGATTCTAATTAGTTCTCGAAATACAGCATCCCGTATGTCAATGGGTGCAAGTGGGATTGATGGTGCTGACGGCCGTGGGGATCGCTGAATGATGGGAGTAGGAACAACGTCGGTATGAACGTGAATGCTACCGCCGTTTTTTGACATACCGCGTGAGCCGGTACTAACGCGCATGCAAATTGAGGTGCGCTCATCGGTTGCGTATCCGCAGTATGTGAATTGGTTGCAGATTCGGCAGGGTCTTTTCTTGCTAACGCGTTGGAATCCTCCGGACACAAGTGTAGCGGTGGTAGTTGATCTGCTATTGCCTGTTTGCGCGTTTGGCATTTTGAGAGCGGAGGTATTGGGCCGTGTTATTGGTTGCGTGGGTCGAAATATATTGTCCGCAGGATTTTCTCTGGTGTGCTTTTCTGGCGCTGGTCAGCACTTTGAGTAGCCACAGTCTCTACAAAATTTGCAACCATTTGCGTGTTCAAGTTGCCCGTGGCATTCGGGACAGGTTCCGACGACTGTCGATACAGGGCTTGGAGAGTTTTCGACGGGTTCGGTCTTTGGCTTGTTAGCGCGAGCGGAGTCGAGTTGTCCGGCCAGACGGCGTTGCATAATGAGCATGCATTCGGCGATGGCTTGTTCGGGGGATGTTAGAAGGCGTTGGTTGAACCAGACAGAGTGAGTGCCGGTAGTAGTTTCGAGCATGTGAGCAACTTCTTTTACGTGGAAGCCGCCGCGTAACATTTTTGAGGCGAGTTTCCCAACACTCGAGGAGATTGGGCCAGTAACGAAAATCTCTTGTATTTGCTGTCCGTTATCATTGACCGTCACATAAAGTTTGGATCCGTCGAAATCAATCTGCCAGGTAGAGCCTGTTAGTTCTTTAGGGCGATCTTCGCGATCGGGAGCAGCAAGAGCGACGGGACCTGGCTCAGGGGGTTCGGTCAGGGATGGGATGGGATCGGTTTGGGCGAGCTCGTTTGATGGCTCGTCTTTTTTCATGCTCGTGAGTACTTGTTCATGGCGCGAGCCATCGCGGTAGTAACTAACGGCTTTACAGCCAAGCTGTCTGGCGAGCATGTAAAGTTGGTTGACGGATTCGAGAGTGTCGTCCTTTGCGCCGTTGCAAGTTTTGGAAACAGAATTGTCTACATTCCGCTGAGTGGCAGCGAGTACCTGAACGTGCTGTTCCGAGGGAATGTCCATTGCTGAGATGAAGTGTGGAGGGAGATCGCTTAGGTGTTCGCTTACATAGGTCGCGGCGCGGGCGATTGAAGCCGGATCGGTCTGGTCGACGGTAAGGCCGAGGGCTGCGGCGGCGAGAGGATGAACGTAGGTGCGAGTACCGATCGTGTCGTTGCGGACATAGGCCCAGGAAAAGTTCGGTTCGACTCCACTGGACGTTTCGGCCACAAGGGAGATTGTGCCTGTAGGGGCGCAAGTAGTCGTTTCGTAGTTGCGTGGAGTCAAAGGCGTTAAGGGAGCAATGCCGATAGTGTTGTAGATGAAGTCATGGTAGGCGGGTTCGTTTGGCTCAAACTCGGGGAAAGTGCCCTTTTCTGCGCCGAGTTGTAGGCTGCGGTTCCATGCTTCGCGACGTACAAAGCTCATCACTTGGTCCATCAGCGCGCAAGACTCCGGAGAGCCGTAAGTAATGCCTAGTTTGAGGCAGAGATCGGCGAAGCCCATGATTCCGAGTCCGATGGGCCTAGTGCGTTTGACGGTGTCTTCAATTTCAGGAAGAGGCCAGGTGCATGTATCAATAACATTGTCGAGGAACTGGGTGCTCGCATGAACGACCAGGCGTAAGTGGTTATAGTCGATCGCGTATTCTCCTGCTGGGATTGTGGACGCCGCCAGAAACCTGCGATTGATTCCTTCATCGTAGAACTTGCTGACGTCAATTGAGCCGAGGTTGCAGGAATTGTTAGCGTGGAGGAATTGTTCGCCGCAGGGGTTGCAAGAATAGATTGGGCCCATTGAGGCCATCATGTGATTGTGGCGGTTTACTTCGTCAATGAAAGCAATGCCAGGCTCGGCGTATTTGTGGGCGCTGGCGATTATTCGATTCCAAATATCGGGTGCGTAGATCATGCCCGGACTTGGTGGCTTGAGTTTTTCGTAACCGGACAAGTTCTTGTTTAGGAATGCGTCGCGATCACAAAAAGTAAGTGGGTCGGTCGCCAGCAGTCGAGAGCTGTCTGCGCGTACGTAAATGGCGTAATCGCCGTCCTGTACGGGATCGAATACGGGCTGGTGCCACGGCTTGCCTTCGAATTCAAGCTGGAACCATTCGCGGTTATCAACAGCCTGCAGAAACTTGTCAGTGACGTTGACAGAGATATTGAAGTTAACAAGTGAGTGTTGGTCGTTCTTTGCGTGAATAAAGCGGAGGATGTCTGGGTGGGTGACACGCATCATGCCCATGTTGGCGCCACGGCGAACTCCACCTTGCTTTACGACGTCGGTTACTTGGTTGACGATATTCATGAAGGATACGGGACCTGATGCGGTTCCGTGTCTGGAACTAACTGCGGAGCCGTGAGGACGTATCATTTCGTAGGTCATGCCGGTGCCGCCGCCGGTTTGATGAATGGTGGCCGTGATCTTGGCGTGGTCCATGATTCCGGAAATAGAGTCAGGAATGCCGAGAACGAAACAAGCTGCGAGCTGTCCATTGTCGCGGCCGGCATTTACGAGACAGGGGGTGTTGGGTAGGAATTCACGTCTCAACATGATCTCGGTCATTGCTCGGATGAATTCGTCGCGTCTTAATTCGTCGGTTTCCGCCTGGGCAACATGATTGACGACTCGTTTGACGATATCGGGCCATTCCTCAAGCGGCCGTCCCTTGGAATCGGTAATGGAGTAACGCTTTCTGGCGACTTTCTGCGCGTTGTATCCGAGTTTAGGAATGGCTGGTGCTGTGCCATTTGGGCTGAGGACTGTGGCAGTGGTTTCGATGACTGTACTCATGTTGAAAACTTGATTTTCCTTATTACTTGGTTGATGGACTTTGGCTTGCCGCCTTTGTTCTTTCAACGTCATGGTCGGTAATGCTCATGGTTCCAATACATGTCGGAAATTCAGAGCATCTGAAAAACTGCTTTTCGTCTTGATGGCATTTGCGGAGTTCCATTGTTGAGCGGCAGATGTGACATTTAGGGAGCTGGTGGACGAGTACGAGGGCTTCGCCGGGGTTTAGTAGCGCTGGCGCATTCCTTCCTCTATACGGCGGTCCATATCCCTGGCGACGCCCGTAACAATAGTTGCAATTTCACGCAGATGAGCGGCCTCAAGATTGGCGTTTTTGATTTGACCGGCTGCGGTTGTAGTCGAGTTGAATTGCACGGCATTGGCTGAGAGTTCGAGTTGGTAGGCCTTGTCCACTCCAGATCCAGCTATAGAGGCGCCACGGACAGCGCCGCCAGCGGCGATGCCAGCGCCAGTGTTAATGGCGGCCACGTTACCATCGAGCTGGGTCTGGGTTGCCTTTTCCATATCGCTGCGATATTGGAACTGGCTTGCTTGTACGGTATTCGCGGTGGCGGTTTCGTTCTGAATAGTGTTCTGGGAAAACGTGTTATTAGCGAGGTTAAGATTTCGCGTCCTGTTTCCGGTGGCGACGTTGCCGAATAGGGGTTGCACGATGCCGCCCGCGACGTTTTGAGCGATGGGGATTCCTGCTGTGCCTGTTTGGAAAACGCTACCCCAGATTTCTTGTTTACGCGCTCTTGCTTCGCTGGCGATTCGCAGTGATTCAGCTCCTTGAGAGAAGGTCGTTTGATTGTTCGCTTGGCCGGCGCGGGCCCACATCTGGCGATTGGTGTCGGCAACCTGTGCGTGCGTAGCGGCAACGGTAAACCCGGCGCTTGATTGGGCCATTTGACGTGCGGTTGCGGCGCCGCCGGCGATCGCGTGTAGAGTAGCGACTTTGTTGCCTTCAATATTTGCGTGCGCAGAAATCTGTCTTGCGTTGGCGCCGATATTGCCTGCTTCTAACGAGCCTTTGGCTCGGGTCATTTCCGCTTGATATCCGCCCTGGGTTTGGGTGTTTTCTGCCTGACGTTGCAGGGCCGCGCCTGCCTTCAGACCGGTGAATTCAACTGCGGAGCCGATCATCGCGGCCATCCAGCCGGAGGCGGTGCTGGAAACGGCTTCGAAGAGCTGGCCGGTCGCAATCCGATAGGCGAGGTAAGGGGAGGCCCACAGCATCAGGCCGTTTATTAGCATGATGCAGAGAGTGACAATAATCACCAGGGTAGGATCGTAGGCATTGTTTTTAATTATTTGTGCGGTTTGCTCATCGATTTTGTAAGGTGCGGCGCCGTCGTAAATTGACAGCCCAAAACTGCCGACCGTGTAGGAGATGAAAATGAGGGTATCGCGCACTACGGGGAAGATCAGGGTGAAGACAACGGTTCCCCAGATGAATGGATAAGAAATACGTTCGGCGAGTTTTTTGTCGAGGGCGACGGCGACCATGAACGGCGCAGCCAGGCGTAGTCCGATCATAATGAAGCCACTCAAAACCAGAAGAAATATTTCGCCAGCCTGGAGGATCCCTCGTGAGAGGTTAAGCCCGAATAGGAGCTTGGGCATGGACCATGAGCTTAAGCTGGTTGCGCTCTCGATGGATTTGAGGCCGTTGACTTTGCCGTCGCCGGCTTCGTGGTCCGTGAGGACGCCGACCCAGCCGTATTCGCCTGGTTCGATGTATCCGGATTGTTCTTTGAAGACTCCGTTCTCGTCTTTAACCAGAAAGTTACGATGAACGAAGGAGTAGTACTGCGTGTTGAAGGCTTCGCGCTTTTCCGCGATCATCGGCTCTATAGGTAGGGTAAAAGTCCGGCCGATTTTATAGAGAGCAGAAATAGCAGAAGGAGCCAGGGCGAATAATGCGAGGCAGAAAACTGCGCGGCCAAACCAATAATAGAGATCGGTGGAAGCGCCTTCGTTTTCGCGGAGGATCTTGATAAAGGAAAAGAGAAGAATAAGACTGATTAGAACTACAGCCAGCAATTTGAACTTTTGTAGTAGCGGGGCTTCGACTTGTCGGCGCATGTAGGGCACGAGTGTGCGCACCATGTCCATTAACTTGATCATCTGAGCGCTGGGTTGGCCGGCTTCCTCGGGCGCGTTATTGGGCGTAGGCGTAGGTGAAGGTGTTGGCAATGGTGGTGGTTCGCCAATGTCACCCAGGCCTTGAGCGACAGACGTAGGAATAAAGATAAATAGAATAGCTATGCCGAGCGCGACGGGAGCGAGGCGACGCCACCATTTTATCTTTGTGGTAATTGGCTGTTTGGGTGTCATGAGTTGATTTTCGAGTTTGGCGGCTTGCTTCCTCAGTTAATAAAGTTGCTGTCTGCTGGATCGTCGTCGATTCCTTCGTCCGTCTCGAAGGCTCTGTCTATTTCATTGAGGATGTCGTTACGCACTGGGATAGTGGCTTCCCACGCTTTATTTGTTTGATGAACCTGTTTGCCGTAGTCGGCACGTGTTTCAAGTTCAATACCGAATTGCTTGGCTTTCTCCGCGAGCTTTCCGGTGAGGTCGCTGATTTGAGTTTTGATTTGTTCGATTTGAATCTTGGTGCTGGAGATTTGAGTTTGAAGGAGAGTGGCGGAGTGGCGGTCCTCCTCAGGTAAGGCCATTTCGGCGGCCAGCATCTCTTCAAATTGTTTGAGGACCGCCTGGGCCTCAGCCAGGCGGCCGTAGGCGTTTTGTAGTTCGTACTGCAGACGTTCGAACTCATTGTCCATCCTGGCCAGGCGTTCCATGTTCGCCTGCGTGTCCTGTGCCGACCGTCCAATGGAATTTCTGAGGTAATCCTGGAGGTCCTGGAGATCTTGTTGTGGGTTAAAGATCCCGGCTTTGAGTCTGGAGTCGAGTTGTCTTATGGCCCGAATCCGGCATTGGACCATGTTCTCGATTTGCCGTTTCAGAGAATAGATTTGTCGAACGGTCTGGCCGATAGTTGAGATTTTCGCGACGAGGTTTTTGTTGCGAGCGAGCTGTTTGTCAACCGTGGTCAAGATACCGCCGAGACTGGTGACCTGTTGGACGGCCTTGTCGTAGATCTTGGTATAGTGCTCTATGGTATCTAGCCAGTGTTGCACTTCTCCGGCGAATTCGCGGACTTTGAGTGCGTAGGCAATCGGGTCGTGTACGATCCCGCCGAACTGGGCGCGGGCAGGCTGCGGCGGTGTAATTATGATGCCGAGAAGTAAGCCGATGAACAGTTGTTTAGTGAATGACTGTTTGTGCATTTGTGCCTCTGCTTTGTTATTTCAGGCTACCTGTAACTCATTGGTTAGTAAGGTTTCGTCGATGTCCGAGAGTCCTTCGGCGGTGAGGCCCCGCGGATACCTTTCGGCCAGCCAGGCGATAGCAACTGCCATGGGCCAGTTGGGCTTTATATTTTGAACGCGAGCGCGAGCATTGCGTTCATCGGGGTTAGTAGTGAATGTCCAGAGCTCGCTTGGTGAGAGATCGATCTGAAGCATTTCAACGACTTTGTCTTGTCCAGAACCAAAGACGCCAAGAAACTGGGCGTGCCGTCCAGGAAGATTCTTTATTCCTTCAATGCAGGCACGAGCGGAGGGCGAAAGGCCGGTGTCGGCAATCAGCTTGGAGTAGTCACCTACCTGTTTACCGATGATCTTGACTCCCGCGGTTTTGGCGAGGGCTACGCCGATTGGATTAGGAACGTCCTTGCTGCCGGTGAAGTCTTCGTAGGCGTGTGAGGCCAGCATGGTAACGGCGTTTTCTTTGCCTCCGGTGCGAGCTGCGCGTTCAATGACATCGAGAATGAAAGGATAGTGTTTTACGATCTCCCACATTTCATCGAAAGCGAGCAGAACCGGAGAGCGGGTTCCGTCTGCGTTGAGACGGCCGATGGAGCGCATGACATGTGCGGCGATGCGAAAAGCCATAGATTGGCGCACGCGGTCGGGCAGGTTTTGTAACGAGTCTATTTCGTAAACGTCGAGTCGTGAGTCTGCAAGAAACTCGGGATGGGTGGGCGCGTCAATCCAGGCATCGCCTCGAAATGATTCGAGCGAGATTCGCAGAGTTTCGCAGCGGTCCTTAGCTGCCTGTTCCTTGAAGGGAGTGGCTTTCAAGAGATCCAGCAGGTGCGAAAGGCGTGGCTCATGTTTTTCGCGGCCGGGTCGGTTGCGAGGGACTTGATTCTTATAAACTTCATCGACGAGATACATAAGGATATCTTCGGCAATGACGTCCTCGGCGCGGCAGAGATGCATCAAGTCTGCGACCACGAAAGTCTTTTGTAAGTCGTCGGGAAGTTGGCCGAGCTCGAGGCCGGGGTAATCCCAGGTGTTAATGGTCTTGGTGCCTTCATCGAAACGCAGATAGCGACCGTTAAGCACTTCGACGAGTGGCGCTAATGATTTTCCATAGTCGACGGCACGAACGCGGACATTGGCTTTGGTGGCCAGCACGTCGTTGATGATGCGGCACATGAATACAGACTTGCCGCCGCGGGGTTGCGCGATTAGTAAGACGAGCGGACTGGTAACGAGATTGCGATCGTAAAGATTAAATCCGGTCAAATGTCCAGTAGGAGTTGAGCAGATGGTATGTGGTTGCGGACTGCCAGGCCAGGCAGACTCAGTGGGAGTAAGTGTAGCCAGCGAGTCGGTGGTTTCGAGGATTTCGCGGCCGGTGGGCTGGTTACTGAGTTCGCCGACTAAAGCGCGATGGTAGACGGCCCGGAGGGCCGCAGGTTCTTCTCGTTCTGCTTCCGCTCCGGGGATATGTCGGATGGCGGTAACAAGGTGCTCACAGTTGCGGTCGAGGTTTTGTAGCGAAGTGCGCAGGGATTCTTTATCGGTGGCGGCGTCGCTGTAGACGTCAGCATAGAAGCGTGCTTTGACTAGCGCCTCGGTGTCGCCGGTAACAGCTTCGCGCACGTGCGAGAGTTGG
>JANNJZ010000440.1:0-6821 GCA_031396065.1 Pyrinomonadaceae bacterium
GGCGCACCGGTGGGCGGTGCCCACCTCTAAACGAACGCAATTATTGGGTGGTCCTGAACTGAGTTCCCCTCCTGACTGCCACATGAAGATTCTATCCACCGCTCGGACGACAGAAGAGTAAATACGTGAAGATGAAAATCCATCATCAAGCGAACAAGGTTTGGGGACACCCGCGCACCTGGTTCGCTCTCATCCTTTGCTTCATTATTCTTTCCCCAGCCGGCGGTCAAGGGTCGATATCTTACGCGCAACGGGCAGCGCGGAAAGAAATCAAGCCCCGTAAAGTTCGCCTGGTTCTCGGCATCGTCATTGATCAATTCCGCTACGACTACCTGACCCGCTTTGAGGACTTGTTTGAAGCGGGTGGTTTCCGCCGGCTACTGAGCCAGGGCGCGGTCTTCACGAACGCGAACTACAGCTACGTTCCCACGGTTACCGCTCCTGGACACGCGACTTTCATGACCGGCTCCATACCCGCGCTTAATGGCATTGTGGGTAACGAGTGGTTCGACCGCGAAACGGGCAAAAACGTCATGAGTATCACTGACAACAGCGTCAAGCTACTCGGCGGTCAAGGGGAAGAGGCAGCCTCTCCTGCAAGATTAATCGGTTCAACCGTAGGCGATCAGCTTCGCCTGACGAACCACGGCAAATCCAAGGTGGTGGGGATCGCCTTTAAAGACCGGGCGGCAATTCTCCCGGTGGGTAAACACCCGAACGGAGCCTACTGGTTCGACTCGACCTACGGCACATTTGTGTCAAGCACTTATTACTTTCCTGATCTGCCCGGTTGGGTGAAGGAGTTTAACCGTAGTAATCGTGTGGATAAGAAGTACTTTGGCGCCCGCTGGGATCGGTTGCTCCCCGAAGCTGCTTACGAACGTTCGCTGCCAGACGATTCTCCTTACGAGAAGTCGCCACGCGGTAACAAGTTTCCCCATATCATTGACAGCAACGAAAGCAAACCCGGCAGAGTGTTTTACGAGAACTTCAGAGAATCACCCTTCGCCAACGAGTACACCGCAGCGTTTGCCAAAGCTGCTATTGAGGGCGAAAAACTGGGGCAGGACGATTACACGGATCTGTTGACCGTGAGCTTCTCGGCAAACGACTCGGTGGGCCATTCGTTTGGTCCCTACAGCCAGGAGGTTGAGGACATCACCTTACGAACAGATCGAATTCTGAGCGATTTGTTCACGTACCTGGATCAGAAGATTGGGCTGGAGAACACAATTATCGTCCTAACGGCTGACCATGGAGTTGCGCCTGTGCCCGAGCACTCGCAGGACATTGGTTTGGGTGGGGGACGGTTCGCTAGTGCGGCTTTGGTTGATGCAATCAAGACGACCCTGGATCAGCAGTTCGGGGCGGCTGCCTGGATTCGCGCAACGGTTAACGGCAACGTCTATTTTGACTACGACGTGATTGAGCGGCAGAAGGTCAGCCGTCAGGAGGTGGAACGCGTCGGTTGCGAAGCCGCGCTCAAGTTTCGAGGTGTCGGTCTGTGCTTTACCCGGACCCAATTGCTTTCTGGTCCACTGCCGCCCAGTGCGTATTCGCAAGCTGCTGCCCGTGGGTTCAACGCGGAACGCAGCGGCGACATGGTGATCGTAGTCAAACCGTTTTACATGCAGCGCTCGGAGATTGGCACCACCCACGCCACCCCATACCATTACGATACCCACGTCCCCGTAATCTTCTACGGTGCGGATCTGCTTGCTGGCAGGTTCGCAAATCCGAGTAGTCCATCTGATATCGCTCCGACGCTCTCAACCCTGCTGGGGATTGAGCCGCCCAGCAATACGGTGGGCCGCGTGCTGACGGAAGCACTAAAGCTGAACGGTCGAAAAACGACCTGGTAGCCGCACTCCAAAATTCGCGCTGGGGGATCAGAACAGCACGAAGACGTTAGCGCATGGAGACACGATGACGATCAAGGTAGGAAACGCTCCGGTTAGCTGGGGCGTAATAGAAGTGGTTGACTGGGGCGAGCAAATTCCTTACGGGAAAGTGCTCGATGAGATAGCCGAGGCCGGTTATGCGGGCACGGAACTGGGCCCATACGGCTATTTCCCGACCGAGCCGGAGGAGTTGCAATCGGTACTATCCGCACGCAGTCTTCAACTCGTCGCCAGCTTTGTCCCGATTCCACTGGCCCATCCAGAGCGTCACCAGGCTGGGTACGAGGAAGCGATCAGAGTCGCCCAACTGCTGTCCCAAACCGGTGCGCGGCTAATCGTGTTGGCGGACGAGATGAGCCAACACCGGATGGCCGTTTCGGGACGAGTGGATGAATCGCGCGACGGTATGAGTGATGAGCAGTGGGACGGCGCGGCCGAAATACTGAATGGCATTTCTGCAGCATGTCTCGATTTGGGTGTGTCAGCAGTCTTCCATCATCATGCCGGCACCTATGTCGAAACGCCGAAAGAGGTCGAACGCCTGTGCGAGTCTACCGACCCGGAATTGCTTGGTCTCTGCCTGGACACGGGACACTATTTCTTCGGCGGCGGCGATCCGGTTGACGCGGTGCGCCTTTACGGCGACCGGATTCGGCACCTGCACTTGAAGGATGTCCACCTTCCCATCCTCGAGGGTGCGCGTCGAGACGCGGTCGGCTTTCTTGATGCGGTGCGGCGTGGCGTGTTTTGCGAACTGGGCCAGGGCGCCGTCGATCTGAATACTGTGATTCGAGAGGTAGGGGCGGGTGGAGATTGCGAATGGACCATCGTGGAGCAAGACGTGGACACTCGGAGTGGGGATGTGAATCCATTGGCGAGTGCGCGTCGCAGCCGGCAGTATCTCAGAGATGTGATCGGGATTTGAATCCTGGCGGCTTTGCCGCCTTCCGTGCGGTAAGCCTATGGCTTACCGAAACCGAGAGCATTGACTGAGGCTGCGCCTCCGTCCTTGGGTACTCCACCGGATCATAAACGCGGAGGCGTAGCCTCATGGGGAAAGAACCTTGCCGGTAAGCCATAGGCTTACCGCACGGAAAGCGGCAAAGCCGCTGGAGGTATCGGGTCATCCAAGCGCTGGTCAAATATGAATCGGGAGTGGGCCACGTCGAACTGCGGGAGGTCGAAGAACCGCGCTGTGGCGACGACCAGGTAAGAATTCAAGTGAGCTACTGCGGAGTTTGTGGTACCGATCTCCACGTTTACGAAGACACCTTTCGAAACTATCCGCCGGTGATCCTCGGTCACGAATTTTCGGGCCGGGTCGTAGAAGCCGGCAAGAATGTCAATCATGTCACTATGGGTGATCCGGTTGCCGTGCTGCCGGCTTCGGCGGTGGTCTGTGGCAGTTGCGTATTCTGTCGCACGGGGCATTTTATGTTTTGTTCCGAGCGGCGGGGGATGGGCCACGGGACTAATGGGGCCTTTGCGGAGTATGCCGTGGTGCGGAAAGATCAGGCCTACAAAGTTCCGCCAGATCTGACGCTGGCTGAAGCGGCGCTTAGTGAACCATTCGCCGCCGCCGTCCAGGCTGTCGCCGAGATCACGAACGTCCGACTGGGCGACGTCGTCTTAATCTCCGGCCCCGGACCAATGGGCCTTCTCTGCCTGAAGCTCCTGGTGGCCGAAGGGATAAAGACAATTGTGGCGGGTACGTCCGCGGATGCGCTTCGGCTCGAGGCCGCTCGGCGCGTTGGCGCCAGCGTGATTGTTGATACCAGCCGCGAGGATCTGGCAGCAATTGTCGCTGAAGAGACGCGAGGTGCGGGAGTCGACGTGGCCTTCGAATGCGCCGGCGCCGGTCCATCAGCCAGCAACTGTTTGCGGGCGTTGAAGCCGCTCGGCCAGTACACGCAGGTCGGAATTTTTGGTAAAGAGGTCAGTCTTGAGTTTGACCTGATCTTTTACAAGCAGCTTCGGGTTGCTGGATCAGTAGCGTATTCGGTCGCGACCTGGGAGCGATTACAGAAGATTCTTGAGCAGGGCGCCGTCCGGCTCGACGATCTCATCACTCATAAAATGCCGCTCGAGCAATGGAGAGATGCATTTGATCTCTGCTTGAACAAACAAGCGATCAAGGTGCTGCTCTCTCCGGCCACTTTGTAAGGGCGTCACTCCGTGGGAGCGCCGGATCGTTGTAAACACGATGGTGTAATTCATTGGCAACGTGGTCATCCGTACTCTTAGGCCCGAAGGGCTGGTATTCAGTAGCCACGTCCGTGAGGGCGTGGGACCGTGATTGAAAAGACGCCGAGCGCCGAAGGTGCGGAACTCAAAGACAGCGGGAAGTGTCGGCCCTTCGGGCCTGAAAAGCTCTAAAGAGACTCTACAACCACGCCCTCACGGACGTGGCTATTGACTACCGGCCCTCCGGGCCTAAGACTAATGAAAAATCGACTATTCTCATTCTTACAAACGACGAAGCTGCCCGTACTGGCGATCTCATTATTGGCTTGCCACGCTGCGCCGGCCCCCAGCCAAACTGCGAGCCGTCCTCTGCCGCTGATCGCTTACGTCGATCCTTTCGTCGGCACCGAGAATGGCGGCAACATCGTGCCGGGCGCCCAAATCCCATTCGGCTTCGTCCACGTCAGCCCTGATACCGCCAGCCCGAATACAGCAGGTTACCACCCTTACGAAAACATTCTCGGATTCAGCCAGACGCACGTCAGCGGCACCGGCGGCGCGAGTAAGTATGGAAACTTTCTCACTACCCCATTCGTGGGCAAGTTGCGAGTCAATAATCTTGGATCACCCAAGGGTGAAGAGGCGGCTTCACCTGGCTATTACACTGTTAGATTGACGCGCTCAAACGTTAAAGCTGAGTTAACCGCAACTCGGCTCGTGGCTCTGCACCGCTACACCTTTCCGGCGACGAAGTTGGCCCAGCTGTTGATTGATGTCAGTTCGGTGGTCCAACCGGAGACCGGGAAAGACGCGATTAAGAATCCGCACCCGGTTGATTGCTGGGTGCGCGTCATCGCGCCGAATCGGATTGAAGGCAGCGGCAATTTTGTGGGTGGCTGGAATCAGTCGCCTTACACCATCCATTTTTCGGCTGAGTTTGACCGGCCTTTCAGCGCCTTCGGTACCTGGCGAGATAATCGCATCGACCCCGGCACAGCTGCCGCGGCAAACGAGGGACAAGTCGGCGCTTATGCCACCTTCGATACCACCAATAATCAAACAGTGCAGATGAAAATAGGCGTCTCCTTCATTAGTCCGGAGCAGGCGCGGGCCAACCTGACAAAGGAGATTCCTGGTTGGGACTTCGATCTAGTGCGTCGCCAGGCGGAAGCTGCGTGGGAGAGCGTGCTGGGTCAGATCAAGATTCAGGGTGGCACTGACGCCCAGCGGCGAATTTTCTACACGGCGCTTTTTCATTCCCATTACATGCCGCACGATCTAACCGGCGAGAACGTTTGGTGGAATTCGAAGGAACCACATTACGAGGAGTTCTATGCAATCTGGGACACCTTCCGCACCCAATTGCCCCTCCTGACACTAATTCAACCTGAACGTCAGCGAGACATGGTGCGCTCACTTGTCGACACCTATGTCCACACCGGCTGGATGCCCGACTCGCGTATTGCCGGTGCCAACGGTATGACCCAGGGCGGCTCTAACGGGGATGTCGTCGTCGCAGATGCGCTCGCCAAAGGTGTGACCGGAATCGACTACCGGAAAGCCTATGAGGCGATGGTCAAGAACGCTGAGGTTGATAGCCCGCGTCCGCTTTACGAAGGACGCGAGGGCTCTGAATACCGGCGTCTGGGTTTCGTCAGTATGAACTATCCACGCTCCACCTCCCGCACAGTCGAATATGCCTACGACGACTTCTGTATCGCCCAGGTGGCCCAAACGCTGGGACACACGGCCGATAGTCGCAAGTATCTCGAGCGCTCAAAAAATTGGATGAACGTATGGAGTGATGAAACTCGGTCGGCACGTCCCCGCTACGCAGACGGACGCTGGCTGACACCCTTTGATGCAGCGCATTTCTATCCGGACAAAGACTACAGCTACTGGGATGCGCCGTTTTATGAAGGCAGTGGGTACATATACGGGACCTATGTACCTCATGACGCGCAGGGACTAATCAACAAACTTGGCGGCGATGAAAGCTTTATCACGTGGCTGGATGCCTTCTTTCGGAATCCTCCCACCCGAGATCCGGCTTTCAACAGCGGACTCTATAATCACAACAACGAGCCCGATTTCCTGACCGCGTTTTTGTACATCCACGCGGGTCGTCCTGACCGCACGCAGGAGCGCGTGCGAAATATTCTGGCGACGGAGTACACGACCGGTCCCGGTGGGTTGCCCGGTAATGACGACAGCGGGGCGATGTCTTCGTGGTACATCTGGGGAGCGATGGGTATCTATCCGAACGCCGGACAGCCTTACTATTATGTTTGCAGTCCGCTCTTTCCAAGTTCAGCTATCAATCTTGGGGGCGGACGCAGCTTCACCATTGCAGCACCGGATGCTTCGGAAACCAATCTGTACGTGCAGTCTGCTACGCTTAACGGGCGAGCGCTTGACCGCGCCTGGGTGAAGCACGAGGAAATTGCGCGAGGCGGGGAGTTAGTACTGCATATGGGTGCGAAACCTTCCGACTGGGGACGCAGGAATAGACCACCATCGATGTCGTCGCCGCAGAAGTAATGTCCGTGAGCAAACAGACCAGCCTCGAGGTGATCACAAATTGTGATCACCTCCATTTCTTCTTAGCGTTGACCTGAAAAATAAAGTCCTCAGGAGATCGTTTGGAGTTCCTTTTCACGGGCTTGGTAAGCGCGCGAGTTCTGAAAACCAAGCTAGCCCGCGATAGCGGGCGACAGCATAAAGCCTGGGGTGGAG